>NZ_AZYW01000034.1:0-10039 GCF_000517725.1 Streptococcus sp. SR4
CGCTGGAGCTGTTGTGTCTTTAGTTACAAATTCTGATAATGGTTTCTTATCTGTAGAACCATCTGTATATGTTACTACAAGATTTCCATCCGCATCTTTAGTAACTGATTGAATCTTATTAGTTTTATCAGCTACAGTTGTACCTTTTTTGTCTGCCAAATTAGCATCATCATTGGTTTGGGAGTATTCAAGTTGGAGCTTTTCTTTGATTTTATTTAACTCATCATTTGTTACGTTATCTGGATTTGCCACCTCAACTTTTTCGGTTGGAGTTGCAACATCATATTTTTGGTTTTGTGGCTTAAGCACAACACGGAATGCACCTGGGTCAGTTGCAGTTGAGCTACCTACGGCTTTATTCTCAACAAGTGCACCATCAGTATCAGTTGCAGTTGCATAACGCCATCCTAGAGGCAAACCGGCTGGATTCTCTCCTTTAGTTGCTGCAGTTAGTCTGTCTTGTGTCAAACCATCTGTCGCTGCTGGTGTACCTCTATAAGTAATGACTGCTGGTGCATCTGCTGTTGCTGGTGTTTCAGTAGTGATAACATTTGCTTTAAATCCATATTGAGTATTGATGGTATCTGCTTCACCAGTAACAGGATCAAACTCCCTGTTACCCCCTTGTTTTACAGTAGCACTTGCAATTTTTCCGCTATCATCTTTGAATTTGATATCGAATGAGTTTTCTTCCCCACCATATACATAAACTTCTTTAGTATCTTTATTAGAGTAAGGAATCTCTACTGTTGGTGCTACATTTACAAATTCTGATAATGGTTTTTTATCTATAGAACCATCTGCATAGGTTACTACAAGATTTCCATCCGCATCTTTTGTAACTGATTGAATCTTATTAGTTTTATCAGCTGGTGTACCTTTTTTGTCTGCTAAGTTCGCATCATCGTTGTTTTGAGAGTACTCAAGTTGTACCTTTTCTTTGATTTTAGCTAGCTCAGCTTCGGTCACGTTAGCTGGATCTGCTACAGTAACTTTTTCGGTTGGAGTAGCAATGTCATATTTTTGAGTTTGTCCCTTAAGTACAACACGGAATGAACCTGGGTCAGTCGCGTTTGAGCTACCTACGGCTCTATTCTCAATAAATGCACCATCTGTATCCGTCGCAGTTGCATAACGCCATCCCAAAGCCAAACCTTCTGGATTTTCTCCCTTAGTTGCTGCATCTAGTCTTTCTTTTGATAAACCATCTGTTGCTGCTGGAGTACCTGAGTAAGTAATGACTGCTGGTGCATCTGCTGTTGCTGGAGTTTCAGCATTGATAACATTTGCTTTAAATCCATATTGAGTATTGATGGTATCTGCTTCGCCAGTAACAGGATCAAACGCTCTGTTACCACCTTGTTTTACAGTAGCACTTGCGATTTTTCCGCTATCATCTTTAAATTTGATATCAAATGAGTTTGCTTCTCCACCATATACATAAACTTCTTTAGTATCTTTATTAGAGTACGGAATCTCTACTGTTGGAGCTACGTTTTCACGTGCAGGATTTACAACTACAGTAACTTCAATCTCGTTTGACTCTTTACCTTGGCTATCAACAGCTTTATACTTAACTGTGTAAGTGCCTGGGGTATTTGTATCAACGGTCTTGGTTGCTGCGTTACCATTTACTGAAACAACTTCAGCATGGACCTTATCACCCAGCGTTGCTTGAGCATCATCTTCTTTATCTGCCACTGTCACCAGAGAAGCAAGATCCAGTTGAGCACCTTGTTGAACAGTTTTTCTGTTTCCTTCAACTGCTGATGCAATAGTTGGAGCTTGGTTTTCTACTGAGCGTGGTTGCCAGCCAGCCACACTTGAGAAGCCACCTTCCACTACGTTTGAGATAGCTGCTACTTCTGTACCTGCAATCTTGTCAGCCATGGTAAGGACGATCGTATCTTGGAACTTACCGTTCTCAACTGATTTGACAGTTGCTGCTTCTGGTTTTTGAGATGTCCATGCAGATGAGACATTGTCACGTTTGACTGGGATCTCCGCAGTCTCTCCTGCAGTATTTGTATAACGCAAGTAGGCAATCCCTGCGTCATGAGGAACTTTAAGTGTTACCTCTTTTTGTCCTGCCACAACTGCATCTTGGTTAGTAGTCAAGCTTGAAGGTTCAACAGTAGTCACACCGACAGATACTGGTACTGTACGGCGGCTACTTTCTTCTCCGTTAACTGTTTGGCTTACCTGTACTGTTTGACGTGGTTTGATAGTTTCACCAGTACCTTGGTTGTTGTTAAGAGCTGTTGGAAGCTCACCTGTAGTCCAGTTACCACTACTGTCAACAGTGACGTTACCGATGTTTTGCTCCTGACCATCGATATAAAGTTTGATAGTTGCCCCTGGAACCCCTGTCCCTGAAAGAGTGCTTGAAGTCGACGCCACTGTCTGAACAGGAACGTTGATAGAAGTGTTCGTCAAGTTTGGAGTCACTCTTGGTGCATCAACCTGACTAACCAAGTTCTTGTCGTACTTACCTGAGATAGCATACCAGTTATTCCTTGGTAGCCCTGTCTTGGATTCAACTCCGGCAATATAAGAAATGGCTTGTGATGAGTTTTCAACTACTGTACGGTACTTAATAGTAAACTTGCGAGCACTAGAACTATTAGATAATTGAAGAACATATACCTTTTTAGTGTCCCCCATGACACCGCTAAGACCATCTACATTATTGTAATCATTTCCGACAGTATTTTTGACACGCCATTCAAGTCTATTACCTGCGTCAACATACTGAACACCTTCTGCATTTGCTGTTCCGGCACCCGATTCTTTATTTGCATCCTTCCAACCATATCGGTCTACGTAAGCACCATCATAATCTGTAACAAAATCATAAGGATCGGATACATTGTTAGGGATGGTAAAATAGTAGTATCCTCCCATCCTATCGTACTTAGCCTCGTTAAAGGTTACAGTCCACTCTAATACTGGGCGACCTTGACCAGATGGATCAGTTGCGACTGTCTTCCCATTGACTACCTCATAGTCGTCCAACTGTCTGTATTCAATCTTAGCACGTTCAGTTGGTTCTCCACCATTAACCGTAGCTCGTCTATTTTGGTATACGTACTTAATATCCTTTCCTTCCATAGAGCGATCTTGAGCACGTTCTTGTCCTGCTGCTCGACGACTACGTACACGAGGCGCATTTGCCGTTTCTGACACAGTAACATTATTTGCACTAGCGCTCACTGAGCTTGCTGTAGTCGACGATGCTGTAGAAGCTGTGACTGAACGAGATGCCTCTGAAGCAGTTGCTGGTTTTGCAGTTGATACATTTGTTGAGCCTGTAACTTCTGAAGCAACTGCTGTAGTCGATGATGTTGCTGCTGATGAAGTCGGCGCTGAACTTGTAGCACTTGATGAAGCTGGTGCTGTTGAAGCCGGCGCTGAACTTGTAGCACTTGTTGAAGCTGGTGCTTCCGAACTTACTGCTACACTTGATGCAACTGAGCTTGTAGGTGCAACCGACGTCGCTGTAACTGTTTCAGTAGCTGCTGGTGCTACCGTAGCAGTTGCTGCACTTTCTGGTGCTGTGCTTGGCGAAGTGGTGGTCGAGACTCCTTCACCTTGACTTGCACTTACAGCTGTAGCTACAACTGTTGCTCCATCAGATGTCGTTTCATCCGCTTGAGCTGTGTGACCAATCATGATCAAAGTACCAAGCAAGACCGAGCAGACTCCGATATTCAATTTACGAATCGAGAAACGACTCTTCTTACTAAAGATATCTTTACCCATATTTCCTCCTAGACAAGGAATCATTAGATTTTGATTGCTCTTGTCTCTTCTAAAAATAATATAAATTGAATTTCCCTAACATAAAATATATCATATAATTAGAATTGAATCAATATTTCACTGTCATAAAATTAATTTTATATATATTTTTTAAAAACTAACTTAAGCAAAATTTTTCTATATTAGTCTCATCTTACACATTATCTTTATACAGAAATTTGAAACCTTACAAATATAAATTAATAAGCAAAAACAAACTGTATATAAACGATTAAAAACCTTACAAAACCTATGCTCTCCCTTTGTTAAAAGCTTTACATTTTTCGGAAAACAGAATGATTCTTACGTTTTATACTTTCAATCTATATAGGATAATTCACAATAAAATTAATATTTAGATCCAGAAATATACATATTTTTAGATTTATTAACGATTTTACATTAGAAAAATGTCGATATTTTTAATGATTCAATTTCCCATCAAACTTTATTTTTGACTGAATAATTAAAAACTGCTCTAGAGATTATAGAGCCGATATTTTTAAGACTAGAATTGCGATTATGAACCATTTCGACAAGAAATCACTACCTTGTCGAGCCTTGAAAAATTACTGACAACACTTTCAAAAAGAGAGCCATAGGTTATCCCTAAACTGTTACTATTCAAAGACTTTTCGTCAAACTTTAGCACCACATGAAGTCGTTTAGAAGACACTGAAGTTCTCAGAAGAACTCGCCAATTATTATAACTTCTATCAGCTTTTGCTTTTTCACTTTCAAGAAAAAAGAGTGGATGAGTTTTTTGAACTCATAGAGGAGAATATAAGCAATGTCAATCATTACTTCCAAACATTCTTTAGGACTTTTTTTAAACATAGACAATACAAAAAAATGTTTTAGAAGCACATTATTCGATTGCAAAATTAGAAGATGGCAATATACTTAACAAGCATATCAAAGATTTGAGATCTGGTTTAAAAAAATTAATCAGCTTTAGAAAGCATGTATTTATAACTTTGAACATCACAAAAGAGACCCAGCCCTTATGGGATGAGTCTCTTTTTCGAAAACTGAAATAGTCTAACTAACTATGTTGAGGGATTTAACCTATGAACTATCTTAGTCTTCTTTTTTGCGTTTTCCTGCCAAACCAAGTCCAGCTGCCGCAAGGATTCCTCCGAGAGCCATAGCTGCCATAGACGCATCATCACCTGTTTCAGGGAGAGCTGGTCCTTTAGGAGCTTCTGGTGTAGTTGGTGGTGTCACTGGTGGAACCACTGGTGTTGGAGGCGTTGGTGGCGTTGGTGGTGTTGGAGGAGTCGGTGGTGTTGGTGGTGTTGGAGGAGTCGGTGGTGTCACAATATTGTTGAACTCAGTATCTTCTGGCAATTGAGAAGTTACTGTCAAGACTTTACCGTCTTTAGTTACTGAGACAACGACTGTAGCAACCATCTTATCGTAGGTAACAGTTGCATCGTTACCTTGTACTTCTTCTACTGTGTAGACGTGAGTACCTTCTTCACCACGTTTGTACTCAAGAGCTGAGAACTTGATCTTACCGTTAGCATCATTGCTTACAGTTTCGATCACATTACCCTTGCTGTCTTTAAGTACGAAGCTAAACTCACCAGCTTTAAGTTCACGACCTTCAAGTTTCTTAGTGAATTCAAACTCAACCTTAGTTGGGATATTGACTACACGTTTTTCTGTTGGTTTTTCTGGTTTTTCAACAGATTTCTTAGTTGGGTCGTATTGGTGAACGATTTGTGACGCAGTATTTTCGATGTCTACACCATCTTTAGCAGTGCCTTTGATAGTTGCAGGAATATCGAACTTGTAGTAGCGTCCGAATGCCAATTTGGCAGTATCGATCACTTGAGTATTTTCTGCATCACCGAGTGACTTAGTAAGGTCAGACTTAGATGTTGCAGTGATTACACCATTTTCAACCTTGATGTCAAACTTAGCTGTCACATCTTCTCCTGTTACAGAGTCGTATGCTTTAATATCAGCAACGTTGATAGTCAAGTTTTCGCTGTCATATTTATCTGTTACACCAACAGATTGAATATTGTGAGCGTCAGTGAAGTTAGTTGTGTCGAGCCATACTTGGTAGACAAACTTATCACCTTTCTTGAGTGTCTTAGTATTGATATTTTCAGCTTCGTTGTTAGCTGTGTTGTCAGCGTAAGGATCCTTGTTAGTATCGCCTACTTTATCTTTCAACTCAGCATCATCGTCAACAAGTTTCATACCAGTGATATCGAATTTCTCTTTAGAAACAACGTATTTCTCTGGTTGGAACTTAGGTTTTTCTGGTGGACGAACAGTATTGTTGAATTCTTTATCTGCTGGATCAGTAACCTTAGTGATAAGAGCTTTAGCTTTACCATCATGTGATACTTCAACAGTGACAAGAGCTTTCATACCGTCGTATTGAACAGTACCGTCAGTACCTTTAACTTCTTCTACTGTGTACTTGTAAGTGCCTTCTTGGCCTTTCTTGTACTCAATAGGTGAGAATTTAACGTTACCTTTAGCGTCATTGCTTACAGTTTCAAGAGTCTTACCTTCTGAATCTTTAAGCACGAAGCTGAATTCGTTAGCTTTAAGCTCACGGCCTTCCAAACGTTTAGTGAAGTTGAATTCTACTGAAATTGGAACACTGTTAACACGTTTTTCAGTTGGTACGTTTGGTTTTTCAACTTTCTTAGTAGTTGGGTTGTAGTAGTTAACAACTTGGGCTGCTGTATTTTCGATATCCACACCGCCAGCGACGTCTGCTTTCACTGTTGCAGGAATATCAAATTTATAGTAGCGACCAAACTCGAACTTAGTAGTGTCGATAACTTGAGTGTTTTCAGCATCGCCAAGTGACTTAGTGAAGCCATCTTTAAGGTTAGCTGTAACAACACCATTTTCAACCTTAATGTCGAACTTAGATGTTACATCCGCACCTGATACTGAATCGTAAGCCTTGATTGCTGATGCATCGACATCCAACTTAGTTTCATCGTAGTCATCAGTGATACCAACAGTTTGGATATGATCCTTGTTGTTAGCATCAAATTGAGTTGTATCAAGCCATACTTGGTAGTAAAGTTTTTGACCAGGTTTAACTGACTTAGTATTCAAGTTTTCCAATTCGTTGTTTGATGCATCATCAGCGTAAGGGTTGGTATTTGTATCTGCAACCTTATTAGCCAATTCTTTATCATCATCAACAAGTTTAGTACCTGTTACGTCGAATTTCGCTTCAGAAACAACATATTTTTCTGGTTGGAACTTAGGTTTTTCTGGTGGACGAACAGCATTGTTGAATTCTTTATCAGCAATTTCACCAACAGTTGCTACAAGAGCTTTAGCAGTACCATCATGAGAAACAGTGATTGTTACATTCGCTTTCATTGTATCGTATGTAACAGTTGCATCAGTTCCTTTGACTTCTTCTACTGTGTACTTGTGAACGCCTTCTTGGCCTTTCTTGAATTCAAGTTTAGAGAATTTAACGTTACCAGCTGCATCATTCTTAACAGTTTCAACAACTTTACCTGCTGCATCCTTCAACTCGAATGTGAATTCGTTAGCTTTAAGCTCACGACCTTCCAAACGTTTAGTGAAGTTGAATCCGACTTCAACTGGAACACTGTTGACACGTTTTTCAGTTGGTTTAGTAGGAATTTCTGTCTTCTTAGTTTGTGGGTTGTAGAAGTGAACTACTTGTCCAGCTGTATTTTCAATATCTACACCACCAGGAACAGAGTCTTTAACAGTGGTTGGGATATCGAATTTATAGTAACGGCCAAAGGCAAACTTAGTTGTGTCGATGATTTGAGTATTTGCATCGTCTCCAAGTGACTTAGTGAAGCCATCTTTAAGGTTAGCAGTAATCATACCATTTTCAACTTTGATGTCGAATTTAGCTGTTACATCTTCGCCTGTTACTGAATCGTAAGCTTTAATAGCTGAAGCATCAAGATCCAATTTAGTTTCATCGTAGTCATCAGAGATACCAACTGTTTGGATGTAATCCTTGTTGTTAGCGTCAAATTGAGTTGTATCGAGCCATACTTGGTAAACAAGTTTTTCACCACGTTTAACAGACTTAGTATTCATGTTTTCTTTTTCGTTGTTTGATGCATCATCCGCATATGGGTTCGCATTTGTATCTGCGTACTTGTCTGCCAATTCTTTATCATCATCAACGAGCTTAGTACCCGTGATATCGAATTTTGCTTCAGAAACAACATATTTTTCTGGTTGGAACTTAGGTGTTTCTGGTGGGCGAACTTTGTTGTTGAACTCTTTATCGTTAGCACTTGAAGCGAATCCGCCTGTTGAAGCGTGGTTAACGACAGTTGTGAGAACTTTGCCTTCCTTAGTAACTTCCACTGTTACAGTTGCTTTCATAGCATCGTAAGTGATTGAAGTATCTTTACCAGCTACTTCTTCAACTGTGTAAGTGAATGTCTTACCAAGATCTGCTTTGCTGAACAAGAGTTTTTCAAACTTGATGTGACCATCTTTATCGTTGGTTACTGTTTGAAGAACCTTGTTGTCTTTGTCTTTCAATACGAAGCTGAACTCACCTGCAGTCAACTCACGGCCTTCAAGTCGTTTAGTATAGTTGAACTCGAGTGGAACTGGAACGTTGTTTTCACGTGTTTGAGTTGGTTTTTCAGGAGTTGTAACTTTCTTATTGAATGGGTTGTATTGGTGAATTGTTTGGTTGGCTGTATTTTCAATATCTACACCGTCGTTAGAATCAATATCTTTAACAACAGCTGGAATATCAAATTTATAGTAGCGACCAAACTCAAATTTAGTTGTATCGATGACTGGAGTAGCATCTGTTGCGCTAATAGCTTTAGTCAAGCTTGCTTTAGATGTACCGTAGAGAACACCGTTTTCAACCTTGATGTCGAACTTGTCAGTAACATCAGCACCAGTAATACCATCGTAAACCTTGATATCAGCAGCGTTGATGTCAAGCTTATCTTCTTCGTAGTTATCTGTGATACCAACTGTTTGAAGATTGCTTTCTGCTGTGAAGTCACGAGTATCAAGCCATACTTGATAGTAGATCTTTTGACCACGTTTGAGGGTCTTACCATTCAAGTTTTGGATTTCAACTTTATCAGCTGAATCGTCGTCATCAGCAAGTTTGTTACCAATGATGTCGAAGCTTGGTTCTGAAACAACGTATTTCTCTGGTTTGAAGTTAGGAGTTACGTTGTTATCGAAGACACGATCGTCACCACCATAAGCATCTCCACCTACTGTAGCGTAAGAGATAACTGTTGACAATTGATCTCCTACTGAAGGTTGGATAACTTGAACAGTAACATTGACTTTCATGTTATCGTAAGTAACAGTTGTATCAGTTCCTTTAACTTCTTCTACAGTGTAGTTAAATGTCTTACCAAGATCTGCTTTACCGTAGTTGATAGTAGAGAATTTAACTTTACCTTCGGCATCATTCTTAACAGTTTCAAGAACATTACCTTTTTCATCTTTCAATTCAAAAGTAAATTCTTTGTCTTGCAACTTACGTCCGTTAAGTGTCTTACCGAAGATCAACTCGATAGCAGTTGGAACGTTGTTAACACGTTTTTCAGTTGGTTTGTTTGGTTTTTCAACAGTCTTAGTAGTTGGGTTGTAGTAGTTTACAACTTGAGCTGCTGTATTTTCAATTTCAGCACCATCGTAAGCACCGTCAGTAACCTTAGCTGGGATGACAAACTTGTAGTAACGTCCAAATTCGAACTTAGTAGTATCGATAACTTGAGTGTTTTCTGCATCACCAAGTGACTTAGTGAAGCCAGCTTTAAGGTTAGCAGTAATCACACCGTTAGCGATTGAGATATCAAACTTGTCAGTAACATCAGCACCAGTCTTACCATCGTAAGCCTTGATATCTGATTGCTTAACTTCCAATTTAGCTTCATCGTAATCATCAGTGATACCAACAGATTGGATGTTATCCTTATTGTTTGCATCAAATTGATTTGTATCAAGCCATACTTGATAGTTAATAGTGTCGCCACGTTTAACAGCTTTAGTATTGATGTTTTCTGCTTCGTTTTTACCTACGATTTCACCATTTGAAAGTTTCTTACCTTCTGAAAGATCTGCATATGGGTTAGCGTTTGTATCTGCGTACTTGTCAGCCAACTCTGCATCATCATCAAGAAGTTTAGTACCAGTGATATCGAACTTACCATTACCGTCGCTAAGAACGTATTTCTCTGGTTGGAACTTAGGTTCTTCTGGTGGT
>NZ_AZYW01000035.1:0-31052 GCF_000517725.1 Streptococcus sp. SR4
AATTGTGATGCTTTACGAGCTTTCTTAAGACCTGGTTTCTTACGTTCAACCATACGTGCATCACGAGTAAGAAGTCCAGCGCGTTTCAATGAATCGCGGAAGTCTGGATCTACTTGAAGAAGTGCACGAGCGATACCGTGACGGATCGCACCTGATTGACCAGCGTATCCACCACCTACAACGTTAACGTGTACGTCGTATGAACCTTCAGTTGAAGTAACTGCAAAAGGTTGGTTGATAACGAGACGAAGGTCTGCGTGTGGGATGTATTCTTCTACATCTTTTTTGTTAACTGTGATTTTACCAGTACCTGGAACCAAACGTACGCGTGCAACGGCGTTTTTACGGCGTCCTGTACCTGCATATTGTGCTTGTGCCATTATATTAGTGCTCCTTTCCTCTTAGAATTAGATAAGTCCTGAGATATCAAGTACTTCTGGTTGTTGTGCAGCGTGAGTGTGCTCACCGCCAACGAAGACTTTCAATTTCATACCTTGTGCGCGTCCAAGAGTGTTGTGTGGAAGCATACCTTTAACTGATTTTTCGATCAAACGAACAGCATTTTTAGAACGAAGTTCACCTGCTGAGATTTGTTTCAATCCACCTGGGTACATTGAGTGAGTGTAGTAGATCTTATCAGTTGCTTTTTTACCAGTCAATTTAACTTTTTCAGCATTGATAACGATTACGAAGTCACCTGTATCAGTGTGTGGTGTGAAAGTTGGTTTGTTTTTTCCGCGAAGTACGCTAGCAACTACTGCAGAAAGACGTCCAAGTGGCACATCAGTTGCGTCAACGACATACCATTTACGTTCAACTTGGCCTGGTTTAGCCATAAATGTTGTTTTGTTCATGATTTCTCCTATATATAGTTCGATTTTTGTTTACGAGTGATGGGTGTTCCTTCCCATCGAAAAGTATTTGGAAGGTTCCGGGGCCTTTCAAATGGGGTAAACAATACCGTTTAACATAATATCAAAAAAACACGTCCAAGGCAAGTCATTTGGAGGTGTTTTTCTTTTATTTTTTGTATTTTTTTAGTCTCTAATTTTATAAAGCGTAAGACTAGAAATCATGCCTAAATAACCTCTAAAGCGATACAAACTAATCCTCAGATTCCCAAAAAAGCTGGTCTAAAGTTTTGTCCAGAGTTTTGCAGATAGCAATACACAGATTTATAGTAGGGTTATAATCACCTTTTTCAATAGCTGAGATGGTCTGACGAGAAACTCCTATAGCATCTGCCAAGCCTTGTTGAGTGAGGTCTTTTGCCACACGCGCCGACTTCATTTTTAAATTTTTCATTCAAAAATCCTATTCTTCGTCTTCTAGTTCTTCCAGACGGTTTTTCTTGATTCTTTTAATGATAGCCCATCCTTCATAGCATACAATCAAACTCGATATCAAAGCTGTTACACTGCCCATAAGATTCTTACCCAATCTAAACGACTGTACTAAAATTAGTAGATATATTAACGATACAAAAGTTCCACCAAGTAACATTACCCAGGAAAATATTAATACTTTCTTCTCAATTTTTTTGTCCAGTAAGAATGGATGCCCATTCCGTGATACGCTGTACACGACGAGCACGCACATAGAACCAAAGAAAGTGATAATTAATAATGACTGAGCTAATTCTAGGGAGTGTGTCTTACTAGCAACCAGAATCGTTACAAATATACCAAGAATGGCTACCCAATAAGCTCTAGCAGAAGATTCTGCACTGATTAACTGAGCACGTTCATCCATCATGCTAGCTACTTTTTTCTTTGACTTTTTCATTTTGTTTCCTCCATTTTCTAGATTCATTATAGCATTATTTTACGTAATGTCAAATATACCATTCATTTTGTATAGGTTATCTTTTATATTCTATTAATCTATCATTTCAGAAAACAAAAAATCAGATAGGAAATCCTATCTGACACTATTTCTATCTAGCTTCTTTACCAATCGTAAAGACAGCTAAGGTATCTGGTCCGACGTGGGTAGAGATGACTGGTCCAAGTGGCATAATGAGAACTTGCTCAATACCGTCAACTGCTAACAATTGTTCTTTTAGATTCTCCGCAGCTTCAATATCATTGGCATAAGCAACAATTGCTGTGCTATGTCCAATATCCTGGGTAGCTTGCAGGACCATTTCTTTAATGGCCTTTTTGCGTCCACGGATTTTGGCCAGAGGAACCAACTTGCCTGAAGCGTCCAACCAAAGAAGGGGTTTGATATTAATCAAACTACCAATAATGGCTGAGCTCTTAGAAAGGCGACCCCCACGCATGAGATGGTAGAGATCATCAACTAAGAAATAGGTCCGTAAACGTGGCAGAATGTCCTCAATCATGGCTTTCGTTTCAGACAAGCTCTTACCTTGGTCACGAGCTTCTGCCGCCAAAATAGAAAGATAACCTTCCCCACCTGCTGCCGCTAGAGTATCTACAATCTCAATGATAGCTTCTGGGTATTCATCCAAAATCATGTCACGCGCTATAACAGCACTTTGATAAGTACCTGAAAGCACTGATGAGAAGGCAATATAGAGAAGAGCATCACCATTTTTGGCATGACGACGAAAAACCTCTTCAAATTGACCAACATTCACCTGGCTTGTGGTTGGCTGACTGCCTTCTTGCATACGTTCTAAGAGACGGTCACTCGTTAAACGGTTAGGACCAACGGTCTCATAGGCAATATCATCAAGCGTGATGGTCAAACCAACGAGCTCTACCTTATTCTCCTGAGCCCATTTTTCATCTAGATCTGCTGTGGAATCTGTCAAAATGTTAAATGTCATATATCCCTCTATTCTATTTCATTTAAAAGGTCCTGTAATTTCCCTAATTGTGCATCGTCCCATGGACGTAGTTTTGGTGTCTTTAAGTCAATATGTGCCGACATCTTGTCTAAGTCAGACTTTACTGTATTGACACGCTCTTCCAACTCACGCGCCGAAACACGTAAAGCTCCTTGTGAAAAGATAGCCCACTGTTCATTTAAGTCACTAGTTGCTACTTCAACTAGATTTTGAACAGTATTCATCTCAGCCGCTGCGCGCTCAATATAGCTATCTGCTGTCTCATCTTCCTCAGTAAAAATAACACTGATACGATATTGATCATAACGTTGACGGCTCCCTGGAACAAACTGAGCATCAAACACACAGATAATATCAATATGTTCAAAGTTAGCATAATGATTGAGCTTACGAAGCAATGTTTCACGAGCTTCATCAAGCTGATTGGTCTTAAAGAGTTGACGGGTTTCTTGCCAAAAGGCAATCATATTATAACCATCAACCAGAAGTATTCTTTTTTTCATAGTTACAATCGGTTTCGATAAACTTCATACATGAGAACTGCAGCTGCCACACTGGCGTTAAGGCTCTGCACATGACCACTCATAGGAATAGTAATCATCTCATCCACTTGCTTCTTGATGTTAGCAGAGATTCCCTTACCTTCATTACCAATGATAAGGGCAACCTTTCCAGCTGTGTTCCATTTATGAGATGGTGTGCCATCCATATCTGTCCCAAACACCCAGAAGCCTGCTTCTTTAAGTTTATCAAGAGTTTGGCTAAGATTGGTCACTCGGGCAATGGGAATATGCTCCACAGCCCCTGTTGATGTTTTGGCAACGACAGGTGTTACCCCCACAGCACGATGCTTAGGAATAATAACTCCTGTCACCTGAGTAGCATCAGCTGTACGTAGGATAGAACCAAAGTTATGAGGGTCGTTGAGTCCATCTAAAATGAGGACTAGAGGATTCTCCTCTTGTTCAGCCTTATCCATAATAACTGAGAGCTCAGAATAAGCGAACTCTGACACACGAAGAACAAAACCTTGATGCACAGCTCCACCTGTCATATCAGACAAGGTTTTCTTAGGTGTCCAAGAGATGGAGACCTTCTTTTCAGCTGCCAAAGCCTTAATGGCATCAACATTTTTCCCTCGAAGATCATCTTGAATATAGAGTTTATTACCAGTATTTGCTTCCAGACTCTCTGTTACGGCATGCACACCATAAACAATGTCTAGACTTAATTCTTTAGTTGTTTTCATAAGCTAATTCTATCATAAAAAAAGCCCTCTTACGAGGGCAAAGCATGTTAAATAAATGTAATTGCTGCTAGGTAAAGCACTAGAAGAACGAGAACAACAGTTGCAGCAGCCAAAGCTTGCTTACCAATTGTATCTGGATCTGAGATTGATTCTGCAATCTTTCTCGCAGCTTGAGTAATGGTTTTACCTGCTGCTTGGAAGATATCAATTGAACCTGTGCTTGTTGAACTATTTCCAGAAATTGCTGAAGACCAACCACTCAAAACCTCAGCAATTTGTTCTGCCAATTGCTGTGTTAGCGCTCTAGTTGTCTCAGCCAACTCATTAACAGCCGTAGCTTGTATATGATTGGCGGTTTCAGTGTAGCTATTTGCACTGGTATTATAAGTAACCGGTACAGTCGTTGTTGTCGTTGTTGATGAATACTGATTCCTACGGTAACTATCAGGTGTCACTGGACGCTCGCCTTCATTGAAGACGCTAAAAGTCTGTGTCAGGTAATGAATATTGTTATTCGTATCAATCAACTCAAAGGTCATTTTATGAATACCAGTCGTTTGCTCTGCCAAATGGTAGGCACTCAAACCAGCATTGACCTCATCCAGAGTTCCTTCAACAAAGTAGCTATGATGAATTTGTTTGCCATCAAGGACTAGATTAAGGCCCTTAATCTTCTTACCTTCCATCTTGTTAACATCAAAGTTGACGTTAAAGATTTCACCACGTGCTAAATAAAGAATATCTGTATTCCCTGTAACAGCAGGTTGATCTTCAAGAAGCGCTCCAGTACTATCTCGTTTTGGAACAACGGTGTATACTTCAGAAGTGATTGGAGTTGCTAAGATTTCTGAGATGAGTCCATCCGTAAAGGTTACCTCTGACGAATAGGTCAAACTCTCACTTTGCAACATAGAAACCACTTCAGAAGTTTTAAAGACCTCAGAAGTTGATGATGAATCTTTCCAGCCAACCGTAAGGACAGTTAAGCTATCTTCTGAATTATTATTTAACTGACTCGTTTCTGGAGCGGTAGATGCAAGAGAGCTTGCAGTACTTGCAGACTCAGAAGCGACTTCAGAAGTTGCAATAGCTTGGCTAGTAGGAGTCGCACTTACAGATGTCGTATGAGAATCCAGTGAAGAATACTCTGATTTTTCAATAACTGCATGTGTATTTCCAGCAAGTTCAGATGTATATAGGGTGCTTTCACTCTTATACATTGAAGTCACAGCTTGAGACTCTGCAGTCGCTGTAGCCTCACGAGACTTATCATAAGTAAGCACAATATTTGGTTTAGCTTGTTCAGAATCAGATGTTGGGTTTGCATCTCCTCGTTCAGATGCCGCTACTGATCGATCCTCACCAAAAGCCTGGGCACGAGCCTCTTCTGAATGAGGTGTCGTCGTAGAAACGCTAGTCTCCACGATATCAACTTGAGAATGTACCTCAAGAAGCCCCTCATCTGTCTCACTTGAAGAGACAACCATCAGTGACGTTGAGGTCACTACTGAACTTACTTGACTCGCTGGCTCTGCCTTAGCTCCTACTGAAGAAAGATCAGCCTGAGGAGCAACTGGAGCCGGTGCCTCACTATTAACATAATCTATTTTAGCTTCATCAGGTTTTACCTGAACCTCATCTGCTTTACCTGTTTGAAGCGTAAAGCTAGATAAAATCAAAGCAGCAAAAGTTGTATAGAAAACTTTTTTCTTAGCTATTTCCATTCACCTCCTCATTTTTTAGATGGCCTCATTTACTAATATTATAGACTTTTTTTTTACTTTCTGTCAAATTAGTTTTATTAAAAAACGCTATTATATCGGGGTTTTACACGTGTCAGACATCCCTTAACTTTCTCATTTTCAAGGTGCTAAATATTAGTTTCATCTTATTTTTCATTGTCAAGACGCTGAATTACTTTGATTCTCAAATAATCTAAATGTTAAAACTCTGGCTAACTGTTACAATTTTTATAGCCTTTAAATAACAAAAATCCTGCTCTCGGCAGAATTTTTAGATTTCTTTTTCAACTTCGTCAATACACCAAGCAATCAGTTCCTCTAAGCGAGCGATATCCTCGGTCATATGAAGATAGCCCATGACTGCTTCGAAGCCTGTTGACATCTTATAGGTAATAACATCTGTATTTTTAGCCTTGGTATGGCTATTCGCATTACGACCTCTTTTATAGATGTCTAGCTCTTTTTCAGTCAAAAGCTCTTGCTCTAGCATTTTTTCAATGAGACTAGCCTGGGCCTTAGCTGAAACATAGCGTGTAGCTAGACGGTGCAGTTGGTTTGGCTTGGTCTGACCTTGAAAAATCAGGTGACGGCGAATGTACAAGGAATAAACAGCATCTCCCTCAAAGGCGAGAGCAATGCCGTTAATAAGGTTGACATCAAGATGTTTAGTCACGTGTCCACCTCACGCCCTCCTTGGTATCAAGAAGTTTGATACCTTGAGCAGCCAACTCATCGCGAATGCGGTCTGCTGTCGCAAAGTCCTTGTTGGCACGCGCCGCTTGACGCTCTTCAATGAGTTTTTCGATATCTTCATCAAGGACTTCTTCTTCGAAAACAATACCGAAGACTTGGAGCATTTTTTCAAAAGCATCCTTAACGGTTTGATCATAATTGCCTGAATTAATCCATTTGGCCATGTCAAACAGAACAGTCACTCCATTTGCCGTATTAAAGTCATCATCCATAGCTTCTTGGAAGGCGTCAAGATAAGTTTGCAACTCAGCTTGATTCACCTGATCTGTCAACGGAAGACTGTGGGTATTTTTCAAATACTTAAGATTAACTTCAGCATCATGGATAGCTTTTTCTGTAAAGTTAATTGGTTTACGGTACTGTTGTGTTGCTAGGAAGAAGCGAAGCACTTGACCATCAACCGTTTGAAGCATATCATGAACGGTCACGAAGTTACCCAAGGATTTTGACATTTTTTCATTATCCACATTGACAAAACCATTATGCATCCAGTAGTTAGCGAAGGTCTTGCCAGTTTTGGCTTCGGATTGGGCAATTTCATTGGTATGGTGTGGAAACTCAAGGTCTACACCTCCACCATGAATATCGATAGTATCTCCAAGGATTTCAGTCGCCATTACAGAACATTCGATGTGCCAACCAGGACGACCAGGTCCCCATGGGCTGTCCCAAGAAACTTCTCCCTCTTTGGCAGCTTTCCAAAGGGCAAAATCCAGAGGATTTTCCTTACGTTCTGTTTCAGCATCCGTACGTCCGCTTGCACCAATTTCAAGATCTTCCAAGGTTTTGTTAGCCAATTTAGCATAGTTGTTTGACTTAGCTACTCGGAAGTAAACATCACCTTCAGAGACATAGGCAAATCCTTTGTCAACCAAGGTTGACACGAATGCAATGATTTCATCCATGTAGTTAATAACACGTGGATTTTGTGTCGCTGGTTTGATGCCAAGTTGTCCGGTATCTTCCATAAAGGCCGCGATAAACTTGTCCGACAATTCCTTAGTTGAAATACCAGCTTCATTGGCTGCCTTGATGATTTTATCATCTACATCCGTAAAGTTGGAAATATAGTTGACTGTATAGCCACAATACTCAAAATAACGACGAATAGTATCAAAAGCTACTGCTGAACGGGCATTTCCGATATGAATATAATTGTAAACTGTTGGTCCGCAGACATACATATTGACAACATTTTCTGTCAAAGGTACAAAATCACGGAGCGAACGTGTCATCGTATCATAAATTTTAATCACTTGAGATTCCTTTCAATTAACTGGAAACTATTTTTTATCCTTGATATGGTTTAGGTACAAACACAAGAGTATAACGAGAATGATAATCCAAATAGTCGCAACTAGCTGACCTTGAGCCAAGAGAGACATAGCTGAAAGAAAACTCCCAACTATATAGAAGACCAAAAAAGGATTGTCCTTGAAGAATTTTTTCATTACTCAAATCTCACTTGTGTCGTTGCTTAAAAACCAGACCGGCCCATAAAAGAGCAATGCAAAACCATAAGGCGGCCATGCTATAGTCTGCTCTATGTAAAGCAATGTAAACAAGAGCAAGAGGACCCACAACCGTCAATCGAGTCACCTTTGAACTAAAGAGTTTCATCGTTTCCTTTCCTTATAGACGTGATGAGTGGAAGCTAGCTGCTTTTAGAAGGTCTTCTAGCTTTTCACTATAGTATTCACGACCCTCTTCAATATCGTGGATAACTTCTTCATCCTTTTGACCATGAACACGCACAACCTTAGCAGGAACACCAACGACTGTAACATCTTCTGGGACATCTGCAACAACCACGGCTGCCGCCCCAACCTTAGCATTCTTGCCAATCTCAATAGGGCCTATGACCTGAGCATGGGCTGAAACCAAGGCACCCTCACGAACGGTTGGGTGACGTTTTCCGACATCTTTACCAGTACCACCTAAAGTGACACCGTGGTAAAGCATAGCGCCCTTCTCCACAACAGCTGTCTCACCAATGACAAGGCCTGAGCCATGGTCAATGAAAACACCTTCAGCAATCTGAGCACCTGGGTGAATCTCAATCTGAGTCCAAAAGCGCCAAAACTGACTATGCATACGCGCTAAGAGTCGACAATGGTGGCGCCAGAGAAAATGTGAGATACGATGGGCAGCCAAGGCTTTTAATCCAGGGTAGGTTAAAAGAACCTCTAGACTCGTCCGAGCTGCTGGGTCATTTTTCTTTACTATATCAATACTTTCTTTCCACCAACCCATTTAGGTCACTCCTTACATCATTATTGTTATTATTGTTTGCTGTGGCCTATTATTCTTTAAAGTGGAAAGCTACTAACACTAGGTCTACTCGCTATCCCCTTCAAAATAAGACCAGTCGACTAACTCAGGCTGCTCATCAAACGGATTGATGACAATACCTTGAACCTTATCCAACTCATTTTCACCTGTTGAAGGCTGGTAAATTTCTGACAGTGGCCACTGCAAAATCGTCCCTTTAGCCTTACGGAAAGGTAGGCCAAAAGTCTCGTTACCGTACCATTTTGCAAAGCTCGTTAAGTTCGTAAACACAGGCACATAACTCTGTCCCTCTGCATTCGACATGGTCGCAAAGAGACGGTCATCCTGGCCATCTTCCTCACGTTTATGAATGAAGGCTGGAACAAGATAAATCTTATCTTTAGGATCTGCCTTTTGATTTTCCTCACCCAAAAGATTATTAAGGGTCTGAGTGAAATAGTTGATAAACTGGATGAGTTCACTGCTTGCAAAAAGAGTGGTATTCGAGAAGTCACCATCCTCTTTTAAATTGAAAGCAAGACCAAAAAGCTCTGCCTGAACCAGTTGTGTTAAAACATCTAAGCTCGAACGTTCTACCCAAGTTTGCTCTCGAGCACTCTCTTGAGTAGCTTTGAAAGATTGTAGGTCCTGTTCATTAGTGAAGACAGGAACAACCTTCTTTCCTTCCACTTCAACTGCGTAGAGGTCTTGGGCAGCCAAGACGGGAGTACGTTGTAAATGATTAACCAAAGCCAGACTGGTTAAAAAGTGGTCTGGTTCCTTTAAAAATTCTTTTAGAGTTTCATCAAAAGCTTGCAATTCTTGATTTTCTGTCATTCTTCTGTCTGTTCTTTCGTTTCTGATTTATCAGGATTTTTCGGTGCTTCACCACTTTCATTATGGTGGCGTGGTTTATGATGAGAACGACGGCGGTGACGATGCTCTCCTCCATTTTCCCCATCATCAAGTTTTTCAGGCTTAGGAAGCAAGGCCTTGATTGAGGCATCGATACGTCCTTTTTCATCGATTTTGATAATTTTAACAGTTACCGTACCCCCAACTTTAACCACATCTTCGACATGCTCAGTACGTTCCCAAGCTAGTTCTGAGATGTGGATGAGAGCATCTGTCTTATTGAAAAGGTGGACGAAGGCACCGAACTTTTCAATACGGACAACGGGTACAGTGTAAACCTCTCCAACCTTAGCTTCACGTACAAGATCGGAGATGATAGTTTTAGCACGGTTAATAGCATCCTGATCGCTAGAGAAAATCTGAACAAGACCTTCTTCATCGATATCAATAGTGACACCAGTTTCAGCGATAATCTTATCAATAGTTTCGCCACCTTTACCGATGACAACCTTGATCTTGTCAACAGGAATCTGAATGCTATCAATCTTAGGTGCTGTTGGTGCCAATTCTGGACGTGGCTCAGCGATTGCTGACTCAATAACATCAAGAATTTCAAAACGAGCTACCTTTGCCTGAGCCAAAGCCTCTTCGAGAATGGCCGGTGTAATACCCGAAATCTTAATATCCATCTGAAGAGCTGTAATTCCTTGACGTGTCCCAGCCACCTTAAAGTCCATATCTCCAAAATGATCTTCCAAACCTTGAATATCAGTTAGGACAGTGTAGTTAGTACCATCTGAGATAAGTCCCATGGCAATACCTGCAACAGGTGCCTTAATCGGTACACCACCAGCCATAAGAGCCAAGGTTCCTGCACAAATAGAAGCTTGTGAGGAAGAACCATTTGACTCCAAGACTTCTGCTACCAAACGGATAGCATAAGGGAACTCTTCAACACTTGGGAGAACCTGAGCAAGGGCACGTTCACCCAAGGCTCCGTGACCAATCTCACGTCGACCTGGTGCACCGTAACGCCCTGTCTCACCCACTGAATACTGAGGGAAATTATAGTGGTGAAGGAAACGTTTCTTATACTCTGGATCCAAACCATCAACAAGCTGTGTATCACTCATAGGTGCCAAAGTCAAAACTGACAAGGCTTGAGTTTGACCACGTGTAAAGAGACCTGAACCATGAACCTTAGGAAGAAAGTCAATCTCTGCGTCCAAAGGACGGATTTCATCCACACGACGGCCATCTGGACGAACCTTATCCTCGGTAATGAGACGGCGCACCTCAGCATGTTCCATCTGCTCAAGAATTTCTGCCACATCACGCAGAATGGTTTCCTTATCTTCATCTTCTGCAAAGCGTTCTTGATAAGAAGCGAGGACTTCTTCTTTTACAGCCTGAGTTGCTGCTTCACGCGCCAGTTTTTCTTCCACCTGAACAGCCTTCGCTAACTGATCATAATAAGCTGTTTCGATTTCGACTTTCAAATCAGCATCAACTTGTAGAAGTTCAACCTCAGCCTTTTCCTTACCAACAGCTGCAACGATATAATTTTGGAAATCAACCAACTCTTGAATGGCCTCATGCCCCTTCAAGAGTGCTTGCAACATAATATCCTCAGACAATTCCTGGGCACCTGACTCTACCATATTGATAGCTTCCTTGGTACCTGCCACTGTCAAATCTAAAAGTGAAACTTCCTTATCCGCTGCACTTGGATTGATGATGAAATCTTCTGCAGCATAGGCTACTTGAACCCCAGCAATTGGACCATTGAAAGGAATATCAGAGATAGAAAGAGCTAAAGAACTCCCAAACATAGCCGCCATCGGAGCACTAGCATTCTCATCATAAGAGAGAACCGTGTTAATGACCTGAACTTCGTTACGAAAGCCCTCCGCAAACATAGGACGAATAGGACGATCAATGAGGCGAGCAGTCAACGTGGCATCTGTTGAAGGGCGACCCTCACGCTTGTTAAAGCCCCCCGGGAACTTGCCAGCTGCATACATTTTTTCCTCATAATTAACCTGTAAAGGAAAGAAATCTGCCGTTGCCATCTTTTTAGACATAACAGCTGTTGATAATACCGTTGTATCTCCATAACGCACGACGACAGCACCATTAGCCTGCTTGGCTACCTGCCCAACTTCAACGACAAGCGGGCGTCCTGCAAAGGTCATCTCAAAAGTTTGTTTAGCCATGTTTGATCCCTCTTTTTATCCATGACCAGCCCTTACAAAAACGAACCGGTCAACTTTATGTCATTCATTTGATATAACTTTCATTTTACCATAATATAGTCAAAAATGGCAGAGCTCCGGCATAAGTTAGCACCCAAGTCTCCCTTTCTCTCAGATATTTAAGTCGTTTTGTGATATAATAAACACTTATGAGAGACAAAGGAATGACTATGAAAAAATTACAACACATCATTATGATTGCCTTAATCTTACTAGGCCTAGTAACACCTGCTCTAGCACAAGAACAGACAGATGACTTCAATGTTTCCGCTAAACATGCGATTGCTGTCGAAGCAACTACAGGGAAAGTCCTCTATGAAAAGGACGCCACTACTCCTGACGGTGTGGCTTCAATGACTAAAATCCTAACAGCCTACATGGTCTATAAAGCAGTTGACCAAGGAAAAATTACCTGGGACACTGACGTCGATATCTCAGACTATCCTTTCAACTTAACCGTTGATTCAGAAGTTTCAAATGTCCCACTAGATTCCCGAAAATACACTGTTAAACAGCTCCTAGATGCCACCCTCATTTCCAGCGCTAACAGTACTGCTATTGCTCTAGCTGAAAAAATCTCAGGATCAGAGAGTGCATTTGTTGACACTATGACAGCCCAACTTAAAGAGTGGGGCATTACAGATGCTAAATTATACAACGCTTCAGGACTAAATAATAAATACCTAGGCGATAACCGCTATCCTGGCTCTAAAGCAGATGACGAAAATACTATGAGTGCTCTAGATGTTGCCATTATTGCAGACCACCTCATCAAAGACTATCCTCAGGTACTTGAAATCACCAAGCAAACCGAAACTGATTTCGAAGGTGACAACAAATTAACGACGCACAACTACATGTTAGAAGGTCAAGACAACTACCGTGAAGGCGTTGATGGACTCAAGACTGGAACAACTGAACTTGCAGGGGCTTCCTTCGTAGCCCACTCCAATGAAAATGGCATGAGCTTGATTACCGTTGTTATGAATGCGGATAATGGCGGAGAAGATGAAGCTGCCAGATTCACAGCCACAAATGAGTTGCTAGATTATGTGACACAAAACTGGGAAATCAAAACCCTCAACACCAAAGGACAAATCGTCAAGAAAAATGATATCAAGGTGGCTGACGGAGATAGCCAAACCATCTCTGCTAAACTCGAGTCAGACCTTACGGTCGTTCAAAAAATAAATAGTAAAAATGATGCTGTTAAAATCAAAGCAAAAACCATAACGGCACCTATCAAAAAAGGGGATACTATCGGAACTGCAACTTTTGATGATAAGGATCTCGTAGGGACAGGTTACATCTCTGAGCCACCTCAAGTTTCTGTAACAGCCAACCAATCTATCAAGAAAAGTTTCTTCTTAAAAGTTTGGTGGAATCATATCGTTAATTTCTTTACAGGAAACAAGTAAACACAAAACTACCTTTTAGCTATCAAAAGGTAGTTTTATCTTGCCTTCAAAATTGGTCTTGTAAGTAAAAGCCCCTTCTCAACACCTTAAGTTCCTCTCAAAATGTGGTATAATAAATATCCAAAACACATGAAGGAACAAACCATGAAAAAACTGATTACGCTTATGATGACCTTCTTACTCTGTCTGGGAAGCGTAGCCCCTGCTTTTGCAGCAGATAAGAAAAAAGGATATGATGCCGCAGCCAAACATGCCATCGCTGTCGAAGCGACTACTGGCAAAATTTTATACGAAAAAGATGCCACTACCTCTACAGGGATTGGCTCTATTACCAAGCTCCTAACGGCCTACATGGTGTATAAAGCGGTAGATCAGGGAGACCTCAAATGGAATAGCAAAGTTGAGATTTCTGACTATCCCTTTGAACTAACTGTCAGTGCCGGAGTATCCAATATTCCACTAGATGCCCGTAAGTACACTGTTAAACAGCTCCTTGACGCAACCCTTATTTCCAGTGCCAATAGTGCATCCATTGCTCTAGCTGAGGAAATCGGTGGAACCGAAAGCAAGTTTGTCGATATGATGAAAGCCCAACTTAAAGATTGGGGTATCACTGATGCCAAGATTGTCAATGCCTCTGGTCTTAATAATTCCTACTTAGGTGACAATATCTATCCAGGCTCTAAATCTGACGAAGAAAACACCATGAGTGCTAAGGACGTTGCTATCATTGCGCAACACGTGGTGAAAGAATATCCTGAAATTCTCGATATCACTAAAAAAACCGAGGCTGATTTTGATGGTGTCAACAAACTTAAAACCTTCAACTACATGCTTAAGGGACAACCTAGTTACCGCAAGGGAGTTGATGGTCTAAAAACAGGTACCACCGATTTGGCCGGTGCTTCCTTCGTGGCCCACTCAAATGAAAGTGGCATGAGCATTATCACAGTCATTATGAATGCTGATAATACCGATACTGATGACTACGCCCGTTTCACTGCAACCAATGACCTACTTAACTACGTAGTCTATCATTGGGAAAGCAAGACCATTGCCAAAAAAGGACAAGCTATCGGTAAAAGTCAAGCCCATGTTATTGATGGTAAATCTAAGCAAGTCACTGCCGTCGCTAAGTCTGACTTTAATATCATCCAAAAAATAGATGCTAACAATAGTAAACATATTAAAGTTACTACAAATCAAGTCCAAGCTCCTGTCAAACCAGGAGACAAGGTTGGAACTGCTACCTTTGAAGATAAGTCACTTGTCGGAGAAGGTTACCTACCTAACCAAGGTATGCCTAGCATGGAACTGGTTGCTGGTAAAGAAGTTAAGAAAAGCTTCTTCCTCAAGGTCTGGTGGAATCACTTTGTCACCTTTGTCAACGAAAAACTCTAAACCTTATAGTCGAGCCTTGCTCGGCTTTTTCTTTTACCCAACTTTACAGAAAGATTGACTCTACCTTGACTCCTGTTGACACAAACAAAAAGACAAACTACACCTGTAATCTGTCTTTTTGTTTAATCTTTACACTACTGTAAAGGTTAATTTATCTTTCGAACAACCAATCTTAAGGGTTTGTCCACTCACTACTTGGCCGCCTAGTAAGAGCTCAGATAACTTATCCTCAACCTGAGTTTGAATCGTGCGACGTAATGGACGAGCACCCATCTCAACATCATAGCCATCTTTAGCCAAATGCTTGAGGGCAGCTGGTTGGAATTTCAAGTCAATCCCTTTTTCAGCCAAAGCTGAAACCAACGGTTTTACCATAATTTTGACAATCTCACGAAGCTGTTCTTCCTCTAAGCTATGGAAGACAACCTTCTCATCAATACGGTTGATAAACTCTGGACGGTAGGCCTTCTTAAGCTCTTCCATGATACGTGACTGCATAGCTTGATGATTATGAGAAATGTCTCGAGCACCAAAACCAACAGTCTTATCATCGCGAAGAGCAGTCGCCCCCAAGTTCGAAGTCATTATGATAATGGTATTTGAGAAGTCGACTTTACGACCTCGACTATCCGTCAAGACACCATCATCCAAAACCTGTAAGAGAATGTTGAAAATGTCTGGGTGAGCCTTTTCTACCTCGTCAAAAAGAAGAACTGAGTAAGGCTTGTTACGAACTTTTTCTGTTAACTCACCACCCTCATCATATCCAACATAACCTGGAGGAGCACCGTTAAGGCGGCTAGCCGCAAATTTTTCCATGTATTCTGACATGTCAAAGCGAAGCAAAGCTGACTCATCATCAAAGAGAACCTCCGCCAAAGCCTTGGCCAATTCTGTCTTACCAACACCAGTAGGTCCAAGGAACATGAAGGAACCAATCGGACGTTTGCCAGTACGAATACCTGACTGGTTACGACGAATAGCACGACTAATCGCTGAAACTGCTTCGTCTTGACCAATAACACGTTTGTGAAGCTCTGCTTCCAGATTCAAGTAACGCTTGCTATCTGCCTGAGTCATCTTCTCAACAGGAATACCTGATAGACGACTAAGGGTTTGCATAATCTGATCTGCATCTACCAAGGCAGGTTTTGGTAATTTTGCTTTTTGGCTAGCCTTATATTGTTTAACAGCAGCCTTCATATCACCAGATAGAAGCGCTTCGTCCAAAGGCGTTATTTCAAGTTTGGCTTCTTTTTTGATACGACCTTGAACAGTTGCACTCGCTTCATCTAAAAGGTCAATGGCAGAGTCAGGTAAGTTTTTACTCGTCAAATAACGGTGGGCTGCCTTGACTGCTGTCTCAACCGCCTCATCAGTAATCGTTACACGATGATAGTCTTCATAAGACGACCGTAGGCCTTTTAGAATATCAATCGCCTCAGCTACACTTGGCTCCTCGATTGTAATCTTAGCAAAACGGCGAGAAAGAGCTGCATCTTTCTCAATATGCTTCTGGTACTCAGCTTGAGTAGTTGCTCCAACCATATGAAGGGTTCCACGTGCTAGAGCGGGTTTCAAAATATTCGCCGCATCTAAGGTACTATCAATACCTGAACCAGAACCGATAATCGTATGCAATTCGTCAATAAAGAGAATGATTTTTCCATCAGCTTCAATCTCATCAATGATCTGATTCATACGTTCTTCGAAATCGCCACGGAAACGTGTTCCTGCAACCACACTCATCATATCAAGCTCTAAGATACGCATATCAGCCAACTCAAAAGGTACTTCGCCTGAAGCAATACGCTGTGCTAAGCCAAGCGCAAGTGCCGTCTTACCAACACCTGCTTCACCCACAAGAACTGGGTTATTCTTCGTTTTACGACTCAAAACCTGAATCATGCGTGAAATTTCTTTCTCACGTCCAATAACAGGATCAAGAGCACCTGACTCGGCTACTGCCGTTAAGTCTTTTGTGTAATCTGACAGTTCCCCAGTAGAAGATTGAGGAGGCTGCATCATATTAGCAAAATTACCTGATGCCTTTGACTTTTTAGGCTTACGAAGGTCGTGAATGGCCTTCAAATCTTGCTTACTAAGACCTGCGTAACGCTCCAAAGAACGTCGTAAATCGATAATGCGAGGCTTATCGCTGTCATCCTTATATTGAAAACCAGCAACTTCAAGGAGACGACAAACCATCAAATCCTTATGAAGGAGAAAGGCCATCAATACATGTTCAGACCCTACCTCTACAGCACCAGTTACACTAGCAATTCCCTCTGCCTCTTGCAACATAGCCCCTAAAGCATGTGACTGTGCACGTAAATCGATAATATCTGATTCAGACAAGTCTTTTGGACTTTTCTCCATCGCTAGTACAGCAGCGGTCTCAATCTCTTCCGCACGAATACGGTCCTCAAAATCAGTAAATGTTAGGTAGGCTACAGATCCTGGAACCTCAACCATAGCCAGAAGCACATGCCAAGTCTCCAAGAAAGGACTTCCAAAACGCTCTGCCTCAAGCTGAGCACGATGGAAAATGGCCTGCATTTTTCTTGAATATGTCGTCATCTAATTTCCTTTTCTATCCAATCTAAGTAATAGCGAGCGTAGAATACGCGAACGAATAGCAGCCGCATCTTCGCCTAAAACATCATCACTAGCAGTTGCTAAAATCAAATTTCCCTCACGTTCAGTGATGATTTTTTCATCAAAAAGCAACTGAATCAAGTCTGTAAATACCTGCTCGCTGAGCTGATCCGCCAAGTTCTGAAGCAAATCATTAATCATGTGGTGCTTGTCGGAGAATCTGACCTTGACGATACGAATATAACCGCCACCTCCACGTTTACTCTCAACAATATAACCACGACTTTCTGTAAAACGAGTCTTAATAACATAGTTAATCTGACTCGGTACAACTTGAAAAGTATCTGCTAAGTTCGAGCGTTGAATCTCAGCAATTCCAGACTGGCCCAGCAATTCTTTAATATATTCTTCTATACTATCTGATGTATTTCTTGCCATCTTAATTCCTCCAGTCTAATTTGACTATAACTGACTATTATTATACCAAAAATGTCAGCTCATGGGAAACTATACCCTCAAAAAGCTTTTTAAAGTTGTCATTAGAGACCATATAAGATACAATAAATAAGACTGAAATATTAGGTAACTTAAGGTGTTTGATTCAAATTTTCTATCTACTTTGATAGGCTGAGACCCACCTAATCCAACAAGTACTTTTTAGCACTTTCGCAGTAGTATTAGTCTTATCACTCTCGATAAAGCTCATGTCATTTTGAGTCTTATCTCTTATTTTATTCCCCTATGAAAGGTTACTCATGAAATACATCATTGCACTCTTAATCTCTATGATTCCTTTGGTTGAGCTCCGTGGAGCCGTTCCTGTTGCTATCGCCTCAGGTATCCCTTGGTGGCAAGCCCTAATTCTTTGTGTCATTGGGAACATGATTCCAGTTCCAATTATCTTCTTCTTCGCCCGCCGTGTCCTCGAATGGGGGGCAGATAAACCTCTAATTGGTGGCTTCTTTACCTGGTGTCTTAAAAAAGGTCACAGTGGTGGCCAAAAACTTGAAAAAGCTGCTGGAGATAAGGGTGTCTTCTGGGCCCTTCTACTTTTTGTGGGAATTCCGCTTCCAGGAACAGGAGCTTGGACTGGTACCCTAGCAGCATCTATCCTAGATTGGGACTTTAAACGTAGTGTTATTGCTGTTATGCTTGGGGTTATCCTTGCAGGTATCATCATGGGAACACTCTCTCTTCTACTTGGTGTAAATACCTTCGCTCATTAATTACTTTTTTCAACGTCTGGGGCATGCTCAGACGTTTTTTTAATAGCAACAAAAAAGAAGTTACGATTCATTCACGTAACTTCTTTTCTTTTTATCTAGCAACTAGAATTAGTTGTTAAGAGCTGCTGCCATTGTAGCTGCAACTTCTGATTCAAAGTCGTTAGATGCTTTTTCGATACCTTCACCAACTTCAAAGCGAACGAATTCTACTACTGAAGCGTTTACTGATTCAAGGTAAGCTTCAACTGTTTTGCTGTCGTCCATGATGTAAACTTGAGCAAGAAGTGTGTATGCTTGGTCAACTTTAGTGTTGTCAAGCAAGAAGCGGTCCATTTTACCTGGGATGATTTTATCCCAGATTTTTTCTGGTTTACCTTCAGCAGCCAACTCAGCTTTGATATCTTCTTCAGCTTGAGCAAGAACAGCATCAGTCAATTGAGCTTTAGAACCATATTTAAGGTGTGGAAGAGCTGGTTTGTTAACCATAGCACGGCTTTCGTTATCTTGATCGATAGCGTGGTTAAGTTGTGCCAATTCATCTTTAACAAATTGTTCGTCCAATTCAGTGTATGAAAGAACAGTTGGTTTCATCGCTGCGATGTGCATTGAGATTTGTTTTGCAAGAGCATCATCTCCACCTTCGATAACTGAAACAACACCGATACGTCCACCGTTGTGTTGGTAAGCTCCGAAGTGTTGTGCATCAGTTTTCTCAACAACTGCAAAACGACGGAATGAAATCTTTTCACCGATAGTAGCTGTAGCAGTTACGTATGCAGCTTCAAGAGTTTCACCTGAAGGCATAGTCAATGCAAGTGCTTCTTCGTTGTTAGCTGGTTTACCTTCAGCAATTACTTTAGCTGTTTCGTTTACCAACTCAACGAATTGAGCGTTCTTCGCAACGAAGTCAGTTTCAGCGTTAACTTCAACAACTGCTGCAACGTTACCGTTAACGTAAACACCAGTCAAACCTTCAGCTGCAACACGGTCAGCTTTCTTAGCTGCTTTAGCCATACCTTTTTCGCGAAGCAATTCAATTGCTTTTTCGATATCACCTTCAACTTCAACCAATGCTTTTTTAGCGTCCATGACACCAGCACCAGATTTTTCACGCAATTCTTTAACAAGTTTAGCTGTAATTTCTGCCATTTTGTTTTTCTCCAAATTTATTTTATCAAACTAAGGGGCAGGGCTGAGCCCCGCCCCTTAGGTGTTTGTCGTATCTTTAGTGGGCATTGAGCCCAAACCAATCTTAAAGATTAGTTGTTGTCACCTTCGACAACTTCAACGATTTCTTCGATTGAATCAGCTGCAGCTGCTTCTTGGAAATCTGCAGAAGCATCTTCACCTTGGTTACCTTCGATGATAGCATCAGCCATTTTTGAAGTGATCAATTTAACGGCACGGATAGCGTCATCGTTAGCTGGGATGATTACATCAATCTCATCTGGATCAGCGTTTGTATCAACCATCGCTACAACTGGGATACCAAGTTTTTTAGCTTCTTTAACAGCGATTTGTTCTTTGTGTGGGTCAACGATGTAGATTACATCTGGAATGCGAGGCATATCTTCGATACCACCCAAGAATTTTTCAAGACGTGCACGTTGTTTGTTAAGAAGTGCAACTTCTTTCTTAGGAAGAACTTCGAAAGTTCCATCAGCTTCCATTTGTTTGATTTCTTTCAAACGAGCGATACGTTTTTGGATAGTATCCCAGTTTGTAAGAGTACCACCCAACCAACGGTGGTTGATGTAGTATTGACCAGCACGAGTTGCTTCTTCAGCTACTGCTTCAGCTGCTTGTTTTTTAGTACCAACGAACAAGATTACTGCATCGTTAGCTGCTGCTTCACGAACGAATTCGTAAGCTGTATCAGCCATTTTTACAGTTTGTTGCAAGTCGATAACGTGGATCCCGTTACGTTCTGTGAAGATGTACTTAGCCATCTTAGGATTCCAGCGACGAGTTTGGTGACCGAAGTGAACACCAGCCTCAAGAAGTTGTTTCATTGAAATTACTGCCATGAGTATTTCTCCTTAAAAATTGTTTTTTCCTCTTCTAAGCTTTAGACTTGCAGTCCCACCCTGCGGCAACAAGACCACAATCGGCTTAGAATGAGTATTTGTCACTTTACGCAACTATAGTAGTTTATCAAAAAAAGTGACATTTGACAAGCTCTAAAATCAGTCTGACCATTAGAAAAAATTCACCCGTATTAAAATTGCAATCGTTTTCTTTGAGGTTGATAAGTATTTTGTTTATAATTAGGCTATCAAAAATAGAGGAGGACATTATTTTGTCATTAGTCGGAAAAGAAATTATTGAATTTTCAGCACAAGCTTACCACAACGGGGAATTCATTACTGTTACAGATGAAGATATTAAGGGAAAATGGGCTGTTTTCTGCTTCTACCCTGCAGATTTTTCATTTGTCTGCCCAACTGAACTCGGTGACCTTCAAGAACAATATGAAGCTCTTAAATCTCTTGGTGTAGAGGTTTACTCTGTCTCTACTGACACTCACTTTGTTCACAAAGCTTGGCATGATGACTCAGATGTTGTTGGAACTATTACTTATCCTATGATTGGAGATCCTTCACACCACATCTCACAAGGCTTTGATGTTCTTGGGCAAGATGGTCTCGCACAACGTGGTACATTCATCATTGATCCAGATGGCGTTATCCAAATGATGGAAATTAACGCTGACGGTATCGGACGGGATGCAAGCACTCTTATTGATAAAGTCCGTGCTGCTCAATATATTCGCCAACATCCAGGTGAAGTTTGTCCAGCCAAATGGAAAGAAGGAGCTGAAACACTTACTCCTAGCTTAGATCTTGTAGGTAAAATTTAACAACCAGGGGGTATCCATGGTCTTAGATAAAGAAATCAAGACGCAATTAGCACAATATTTAAATTTACTAGAATCTGATATTGTATTACAAACGGATTTAGGGGATGACGATAATTCTCGAAAAGTAAAAGAATTTCTAGACGAGATTGCCGCTATGTCTGACCGTATTAGTCTTGAATCAACACATTTAAAACGTCAACCTAGTTTTGGTATTACACAAAAAGGGCAAAAAAGTCGTGTTATTTTCTCAGGCTTACCAATGGGCCACGAATTCACATCTTTCATTTTAGCTCTCTTGCAAGTTTCTGGTCGTCCACCTAAAGTTGATAAGGACACTATCGAACGTATCAAGAAGATTGATAAAACCATCGATTTAGAGACTTATGTTTCATTAACATGTCACAATTGTCCAGACGTTGTTCAAGCCTTTAATATAATGGCTGTTTTGAACCCAAATATCACTCACACCATGATTGAAGGTGGGATGTATCAGGATGAGGTCAAAGCTAAAGGTATCATGTCTGTTCCTACGGTTTACAAAGACCAAGAAGAATTTACATCTGGTCGTGCAACCATTGAACAGCTTGTAGAAAAATTGGACGGACCACTTGATGCTGATGCTTTCGCTGATAAAGGTGTCTATGATGTTTTGGTTATTGGTGGTGGCCCTGCTGGAAACAGTGCGGCCATCTATGCTGCCCGTAAAGGTTTAAAAACTGGTCTTTTAGCAGAAACCTTTGGTGGACAAGTTATCGAGACAGTCGGCATTGAGAACATGATTGGTACGCTATATACAGAAGGTCCTAAGTTAATGGCCCAAGTTGAAGAGCATACGAAATCTTATGATGTTGATATCATCAAAAGTCAATTAGCTACTGGCATCGAAAAGAAAGAACTTATTGAAGTGACACTGGCTAACGGTGCCGTTTTAAAATCCAAAACTGCCATCCTGGCTCTCGGAGCCAAATGGCGTAATATCAACGTTCCTGGCGAGGAAGAATTCCGCAATAAAGGTGTTACTTACTGCCCACACTGTGATGGTCCACTATTTGAAGGGAAGAATGTTGCAGTTATCGGTGGTGGTAACTCAGGTTTGGAAGCGGCTTTAGATTTAGCTGGCATTACTAAACATGTTACGGTCTTAGAGTTCTTACCTGAATTAAAGGCAGATCAAGTCTTACAAGAACGAGCTGCTAAAACTGATAATCTAACCATTCTTAAGAACGTTGCAACCAAAGAAATTGTTGGTCAAGATCATGTAACTGGTTTGAATTACGTTGAGCGTGATACAAACGAAGAAAAACATCTTGATCTTGAAGGTGTCTTTGTTCAAATTGGTCTTGTACCAAGTACTGCTTGGCTCAAAGATAGTGGTATTGAACTCAATGAGCGCCAAGAAATTATCGTTGATAAATTTGGTTCAACAAATATCCCTGGTATTTTTGCTGCAGGTGACTGTACAGATAGTGCCTACAAGCAAATCATTATCTCCATGGGGTCTGGTGCTACAGCTGCTATCGGAGCATTTGATTACTTGATTAGACAATAATCAACACTTGCGTGTTAGTAATCTATCTTCAACAGTTATAATTAATATGAAGAGGTTGAATGTCTTTCAACCTCTTTATGTTTCTTGTAAATAGGCAGTTTGAATAATCAACCAGTCAATTTGATGAAAGAGACTTGACGAATCTTTTTTTTTTCGATAGAATGGTATCTGTTATGGCGGTATAGCCAAGTGGTAAGGCACGGCTCTGCAAAAGCTTGATCGTCGGTTCAAATCCGTCTACCGCCTTCATAATACGAAGACACCTTAGGGTGTCTTTTTTTCATTATTGCATATAAAAATACCCGAAGCTAGAAACCTCGGGTATTCATTATTCTTATTTAATCGCTTCAATCAAAGCTTCCGCTTGATTCTGAAGGCTTTCAAGAACTTCTTCAGTTGCTAGGAATTTCCCATCTGCCCAGGCTGTATCATTTACACGTGTCGCTGTAAAATCACCAACCACTTGGGTACGGATAAATGGTAACAAGTCTTTGTAGGCATCAAAAAGTTGATTGTGACCACCATTAGCAACTGATGACACGGTTACAATCTTATCTTGAAGAGCTGATGGCCCTGAAGGATCTGATAGGTCAAGGGCACGGCTCAACCAGTCAAGCAAATTTTTCACTGGCCCAGGAATTGAGAAATTATAAACCGGTGAGAAAATCCAAATTGCGTCTGCTGCCAAGACCTGTTCTCGAACTTCTGCCAAAACTGGAAGAACTGGACTTTCTAAATCCTGATTAAAAACAGGTACTTGACTATAGTCAAGATAAGAAACATTAGCTTTACCAGCTAACATTTTCTCAGCTTCTTCTGCTAATTGGTGGTTAAATGATCCCTTGCGAAGAGATCCAACGATAAATAAAATGTTTTTCATGATACGTTTCCTTTGTATTTCTAATAATTAATTTTTACTACTACATAGTAATATATATAATTCCATTAGAAATATAAAGAAATATGCTCAGACATTCTTAAATTTTTTCAGGAGCTCTACCAACTGTGCCTGCTCTTCAGGTGTCAGAACGGAAAAAGTCTCCTCAATAGCTCGTTGATGTGGCGGGATTGCTGCTTGAATAATACGACGGCCCTCATCCGTCAAATCAACCTCGAAAGCACGCTTATCTGTTTGGCAGGCTTCTCGCGTCAACCAACCTTTTTTCTCCATATTTTTAATGACGACAGTCATATTCCCGGAGGTGGCAAGCATGCAGTCAATTAATTCGCCAATTTTCATACGTCCTTTAGCATTAAGCACGTCCATGACTCCAAATTGAGTTGGTGTCAAATTAAATTCTTTAAAGGTCTCAGAAACCTTGGCATCGATGGTACGAAAAGCCTTACGCATAACTACCATACTTTTTACAGCCATGTTTTTATCTAAGTCACTCATTTCTAGTCCTTTCCAAATAGATGCTGTTTTTATTACTCTACCACAGTTTTTCTAAAAGTGGTATATGAAAATGAAAAAATAAGAAAAAAGAGTCCTTAGATATCTAACCAATACCTCAGAACTCTTTCATTTCTAACTATTACGATTCCAAAAAAGGGCTAATAAGATAACAGCACCTAGTACTGAAGGAACGATAGCAGTATCTGCTAGCATCGGTCCCCAATTTCCAAAAAGAAGCTGACCAACAAAAGCACCTAGCCATCCAACAAAGGTCTTACCAATACAGCCCATATGTTCACCCCTATTTGATATAGCAGAGGCAATAAGGCCAATTAGAAAACCAACTATCATACTTCCAATCATGATAAATTCTCCCTCATACTTAGATTACCCAATCCCCATTTCGGAAGATCGGTACACGACTACCATCTTGGCGGATACCATCAATATCCATTTGATTTGAACCAATCATAAAGTCTACGTGTACATCAGAACGATTAAGACCAGCTTCCTTAAGCTCCTCTTCTGTCATGTCTGCCCCTCCCTCAACACTGGTAGCATAGGCTGCTCCAATAGCTAGGTGGTTGGATGCATTCTCATCAAAAAGAGTGTTAAAGAAAGTGATGCCTGACTGTGAAATAGGACTTGGATCTGGTACCAAAGCACATTCACCTAGAGCACGCGCCCCATTATTGTTGAAGACGAGATTCTTCATCACTTCATCACCTTGGTCCGCTGTGATATCTACAATTTCACCATCTTTGAAGGTTACCTTGATTCCCTCAATAATATTACCATTGTAGCTTAGAGGCTTTGTGCTTGAGACATAACCATCTGCACGACGAAAATCTGGTGCCGTAAAGACCTCTTCTGTTGGCATATTAGGAAGGAAACCTTCACCTTGCGCATTAATGGCACCTGCAGACTCCCAAACATGGTTTTTAGGCAATCCTAGAGTCAAATCTGTTCCAGGTGCTTGGTAGTGTAAGGCTGAGAATTGTGCTTCATTGAGTAGGCGTGCTTTAGCATCCAAGCGATCAGCATGTTCCTTCCAAGCACGTACAGGGTCCTCTTCATAGACACGACAAGTCTTGAAAATTTGGTCCCAAAGTAAATCTACAGCTTCCTCATCACTCGCAGCATCGGGAAAGACCTTCTTAGCCCATTCCTTACCAGCTGCAGCAGCTACAGTCCAACTAACCTTATTAGACTGAGTTGCCACCTGCATAGGTTTAAAAGCCACTCCAGTAGCTTTAGCATGAGCAGATAAACGTTCAGGAGCTACACCATTAAGGGCACCTGGATCTGATGAACGAACACCTAAGCGACTTGCCTTCTTGGCCAACAAATATTCCATCTCAGCTTTTTTATAGGCAGGAACCTCTTCGATGCGGTCCATATCAGCATGCAAGAAGCGCTCGCGATTAATAATATCATCTGACCATTGAACGATTACCTCAGCTGCTCCTAGAGCATAGGCTTCTTTAACTAAGAGGTGTGCTAGCTCTGCTTGTTCTACATCAATGCTCAAAGCCACTGTGTGACCAGGTTGCACATTAATCCCATTAGCAACCAGTAATTTAGCATATTTCTCAAGATTTTCTTTAAAATTTGGTAAAACCATGATTAACTCCTTGAAACTATAATTTTCTATCAGTATACCATAAGACGAAGAAAAAGGTTTCCTCTCAGCTTTGGCTTTTTAGCATCACATGCAGCCCCCTAAACAAAAAGAGAACGGAGACTGACTCCATTCTCTCAAAGTTGATGACAATTCTCTTCAGCCATTAAAAGAAATCATCAAAAAGACTTAATTGATTATCTTCTGGCATATTTCCTAGGATTCCCATTTCATCCAATTTTTCAACCAAGGTTGATGATAGGCCTCCTCGTTTACGCAATTCTGTCTTGGAAAGGAACTCCCCTTCTTCACGCGCAGCAACCACTTGCTTAGCAACATTCTCACCCAAACCTTCAAGTGCAATAAACGGTGGAATCAAGGTATCTCCTTCAATCAAAAATTCAGTTGCCTGACTCTTATAAAGATCCAACTGACCAAAGGTAAAGCCACGTTCTAACATTTCATTGACAATTTCAAGCGTCGTAAATAAGTCATTTTCAACATTAGTCGCTTCATTTCGTTGGCGCTTCTCCTTAATATCTTCCATTCGAGCTTTAACAGCATCAAGACCTGCAGACATCGTCTTAAGCTCAAATGCTTTAGCTCGAATTGAGAAATAGGCACAATAGTAATAAATAGGATGGTGCACTTTGAAATAAGCTACACGTAGGGCCATCATAACGTAGGCTGCCGCATGGGCTTTAGGGAACATGTACTTGATTTTACCACAAGATTCAATGTACCAGTCTGGAACATTATTTTCACGCATGGCTTGAATATAGCCATTACGCTCTTCTTCGGAAATCTTCAACCACATCCCCTTACGCACACGTTCCATGATCGTGAAGGCCATCTTAGGATCTAATCCCGCATGCATTAGGTATACCATGATATCATCACGACAACCGATAACTGTTTTCAGGGTGGCGATACCTTCCTTAATCAGATCTTGTGCATTACCCAACCAAACGTCTGTACCATGGGACAAACCTGATAACTGTAAGAGTTCCGCAAAGGTCGTCGGATGCGTCTCGTCGACCATACCACGAACAAAGTTAGTCCCAAACTCAGGGATTCCCAACATTCCCGTTGGTGTCCCAATCTGTTCAGGTGTTACCCCTAAAATATCAGTCCCTGAAAAAAGTTTCATTACATCTGGATCATCTGCTCGAATATCTTTTGGATCGATTCCTGATAAATCCTGCAACTTACGAATCATAGTCGGATCATCATGTCCCAGAATATCAAGCTTCAACACGTTCTCATCAATATCGTGGAAGTTAAAGTGAGTCGTCTGCCAGGCAGCCGTTACATCATCTGCCGGATATTGAACAGGTGTGAAATCATAGACATCCATATAATTTGGAATAACAACAATACCACCCGGGTGCTGACCTGTGTTTCGCTTAACACCCGCAGCCCCCATGGCTAAACGATCGACCTCGGCATCACGGTAAAACTTATTGTAATCACGTTCGTAACCTTTAACAAAACCATAAGCCGTCCGATCTGCAACAGTTCCTACTGTTCCGGCACGAAAAGCATATTGCTCTCCAAAAATATCACGAACGTCCAAGTGGGCTGATGGTTGATCATCACCGGAGAAGTTCAAATCGATATCAGGAACCTTATCCCCATCAAAACCTAGGAAGGTCTCGAAAGGAATATCCTGACCATCTTTTTTATACTCCGTTCCACATTCCGAACACTCCTTATCAGGCAAATCGAAGCCAGATCCATAGGAACCATCTGTAATAAACTCTGAGTGTTGACAATTAGGACATAGATAATGAGGTGGCATCGGATTGACCTCAGTAATTCCAATCATCGTCGCAACAAAACTAGATCCGACAGATCCACGCGAACCAACTAGGTAGCCACGTTCATTTGAACGGTTAACTAGCATCTGCGAAGCCAGGTAGATTACGGCAAAACCATTACCAAGAATTGAAGACAACTCTTTCTCAATTCGCAGGTCAATAATATCAGGCAAAGGATTTCCATAAAGCTCAAACGCTCTAGCATATGTCATCTCCGCAACCTGTTCTTCCGCACGATCAATGAAAGGTGTGTACAAGTCTTTTTTGACAACCTCAACCTCTTCAATTTGATCTGCCATAGCCTGCGTATTAGTTACAACAATTTCATAGGCTAAGTCTTTTCCCAAAAAGGCAAAGTCATCTAGCATCTCGTTAGTTGTCCTAAAATGAGCTTCAGGTAAAGGAGCAGGTTTCGCATTTTCTCCCTTACCAATTGGCCTATTAATCATGGCTCCTTGTCCCAAAGCACGAACAATGATTTCACGGTAAATGGCATCCTCAGGGTTGATATAGTGTACATTTCCTGTAGCAAGCACAGGCTTGTCCAGACGATTAGCAACTTCAATCAAATCTCGAATCAGCTGTTCTATAGCCACCTCATCCTTAATTAAGTCCTTCGCAATCAATGGTGCATAAATCGCTGGTGGCATAACTTCAATAAAGTCATAATATTTAGCAACTTCAACTGCCTTGTCAATACCATGAGACAGAAGCGTATCAAAAACCTCACCATCTGCACAAGCAGAACCTACAATGATTCCCTCACGATACTCATCTAAGACCGTACGAGGAATACGTGCTACTCCCTCAAAGTATGAGACATTTGATAAACTTACCAACTTAAAGATATTCTTCAAGCCAGTTTGATTCTGAACATACAGCGTCGCATGTTTGACACGAGACTTTTTATACGAATCTTCGGAAACCAAATCCGTATTCAACTGTTCCAGATTAGTCAAACCGTGCTTATCAAACACATCTTTTATGAAGATAAACAACAAACGACCAGTAGCTTCCGCATCATAATTGGCCATATGGTGATGATCCAAAGCCACACCAAACCGCTTCGTCAAAGGCCCCAAACCATGACGCTTATACTCAGGATAAAGATTTCGTGCAAATTCTAAAGTATCAATAACCGGTTGTGAAATTGTTGGTAACTGATGTCTTTCGTAATTGGCATTCATAAAACCAACGTCAAAGGTCGCATTATGGGCCACTAGCACAGTTCCTTGACAGAATTCTTGAAATTCCTGTAAAACTTGCACTAAAGGTTTAGCACCTTTAACATGATTATCAGTAATACCGGTCAACTCAGTAGTAAATGCAGAAAGAGGATGTCCTGGATCTATGAATTCATCAAATTGCTCAATAATATTACCTTTATGCATTTTTGATGCCGCAATCTGAATCAAATCATTATGAACAGCAGACAAGCCCGTTGTCTCAACGTCAAATACAACATAAGTTGCTTCTTTTAATTCCAAATTCTGGGAATTATAAACAATAGGAACTTTATCCTCAACAAGATTGGCTTCAAGACCAAAAATAGCCTTAATCCCAGCTTTCTTAGCCCTATGGTAGCCATGAGGAAAACTCTGAACATTAGCATGGTCAGTAATGGCAACTGCTGGATGTCCCCAAGAAGCCGCTGTATCAATAAGATTTTCAACAGTTGGCATTGCATCCATAGTCGACATGTTGGTATGCGCATGAAATTCCACACGCTTTTGTCCCTCAGGCATCAAATCCTTACGAGGAGTATGAGAAATCTCTTTAATATCTTGCACATTCATAGTCAGACTATGAGTGAAAGGATTATTCTCGATACGGCCACGAACCCTAACCCAGTTCCCCTTTTTTATCATATCGAACTTAGCGAGCTCATCACTATCTTTGACCCATCGTTGCATAGCAAAACTAGAGGTATAATCAGTTACCTTAAAATTAATAATAATTCTACCCGTCTTTGTTTCACGTTGCTCTACATCAAAAATATATCCTTCAAAAACAACACGATTTTCTTCAGAATTAATATCAACCATTGGCGTTATTTCAGCCTTATCAAAACTAGCTTGACGTTGACTTTGTTTCTCAGCAAAATTTTGTGATGGTTCGGTCACAGGTTTCGGTGCTGGGGCACTTTCAAGAATAGATTGAAGCGCTTGTCTTGCTTGAGACTCGGCTTGTTCTTGTAAAGAAACCTTATTTGTTTGGTAAGCCTCTTCTAAAGAAGATGAAGCTTCCTTATCTTCGACAACAGAAATGGATACATCAGATAAACCAACTTGAGAAAGAGATTTAGATATCAAAGAAATAAATCTATCCTGTACATTTTCCTTTATAATATGCTCTGGAGCTTTAACAAAAATACTATTATTCGAAATCTCAACCTTTAGATTTGAGAATAAAGAATAAGTAGAAAAGTGTGACACTTTTAAACTATCTAAAGCATATGAAAAATAATCTCCAAGTAAAGAATCATCGCAAGCAGTAGAAACTAAACGAATCTCAAAAGAAGCTTTAGCACCTAAAGAATTAAAAGAAGAGTGAAGTAAACTATCAAAAAGAGCAAAAGACTCATAAGACAGAACACTAGGAAAAGAAAAAACAAAGAACCATTGGCGTTTTGATTTAAATAGCTTTACTGTTTCGATAGAACCATCTTTAATTTCTTTAAAAGCATCGTGATCCTCAGGAAAACGAATTTGTTTTAAGAGAAGCTGAAATTTATCAGACATAAAAAATAAACTCCTATAGACAAAAAAACACTCCTTAAGGAGTGTAACTTATACCGGCGGCCGGGGTCGAACCGGCACGTCCTTGCGGACACTGGATTTTGAGTCCAGCGCGTCTGCCAATTCCGCCACGCCGGCAAAGTATAACTGGGGTAGCTGGATTCGAACCAACGCATGAGGGAGTCAAAGTCCCTTGCCTTACCGCTTGGCTATACCCCAAAAATATAGGCGAATGAGGGGAATCGAACCCCCGAATGTCAGAGCCACAATCTGATGTGTTAACCACTTCACCACATTCGCCACTTTACTAACACGGGCAGTAGGAATTGAACCCACACTGAAGGTTTTGGAGACCTTAGTTCTACCTTTAAACTATGCCCGTAACTATGGAAGGGGAGGGATTCGAACCCCCGAACCCGAAGGAGCGGATTTACAGTCCGCCGCGTTTAGCCTCTTCGCTACCCTTCCAAAATATAAACAAA
>NZ_AZYW01000036.1:0-917 GCF_000517725.1 Streptococcus sp. SR4
AATAAATAAAAAAGAAGAAAATCATTTTGATTTTCTTCTTTTTTTATTGCATAACTGACTGCTCTTTTAAAAGATTAAAAAATGAGGGATAATCTCTTTTAAGATTAACAAAACCACCATCCTTAGATAAGAAACTATGTTCGGAAACAGCTGTACAAACAGAAACACCATTCTGATTTACCATATGGTATACAAAAGAAAGTTTAGCAGATTTAACACTTTTAACATTAATCTCAATAGAAATCTCATCTGCAAAAGTAGAAATAGCTTTATAGTCACAGGAAATTGAAGTAACAGGAGAGATAATTCCCTCCTCTTCAATTTTTTCATAAGGCCAACCTATCTCTCTTAGAAAAAAAGTTCTAGCCTCTTCCATCCATCGTACATAATTGGAATGATGAGTAATACCCATTCGATCTGTTTCATAATACTGGACCTCGTGTTTACAAATAAACATAAGAACCTCCAAAAAGATTAAGAAATAAAATCTAAAATGTCATCCTCAGAAAGAGAAGAGTCACAAACAACCTTAGCAGTTCCATTTTCTGAAACAAAGAGGGCTGGAACAGTAGCAATACCATATCTTTTACGTAAAGCTTGAATATCTTCAAGTTCTTCACTATTTTCACTATTAATATAGAAAATAGTAAGATTTGAATTACGTGCAACATTAGATAATTTAGGTTCAAAAAGTTGACAATATGGACAAGAAGGACGGCCAATAAATAAAATAAACTTATCCGTAGAAGAAATTTTATCTTTAGCAGTAGTAACAGAAATAGGTGTAAACGCTGATGCAAAATTCGACATAATAATACCTCTCAAATAAAATATAATCATATCATATCTGAAATTTAGAGTTTTAACAAGTAAATAACTTAACAAAAAAAGCTAGACCTACGTCCAGCAATAAAATC
>NZ_AZYW01000037.1:0-8767 GCF_000517725.1 Streptococcus sp. SR4
GAGCCCTTATTGTTCGAAAGTTTGTTGTGCGATGAGTTTGTTATAGTTTTCTTCATCTTCTTGATTATCACGGACAACCTTAGATACTGTAAAGGAAGATGAAATCAAGCCAACACATCCCATGAGGTAGTAACCCTTAACCATCAAAGGCTCTTTAAGGGTATAGAGGCCTACCAACATCAAGATTACGAAGAAGGCAAATGATCCCCATGCCATCATGTTGAAAGATGTTGTGTTACGATACACTTTTTTCTTTACTTTGTTCATAAAGTTAGTCTCCTTTTATATACTAAGACTATTATACCAACAATGTAAGCCTTTCACAACTCAAAACATGAAAAGGCTCTCATCATTCCTTAACCTTCCAACTGTTCTGATAAGTTACTCCACTCTTCCATCAGAGCTTCTTGAGAAACTGATAAGTCATCGAGCTCTTTTTGCAAGTCAGACAATTCTGCCACATCATTTGTTTCAAGCATGGCAGCAGAGATTTCCTCCAAGCGTTCTTCAATCTTCTCTAGCTCATTTTCAATTTGCTCAATGCGTCGACTTAGTTTACGCATCTCTTTTTGATTGGCTTTTTGAGCTTGATAATCACTAGCTCCCGCTGAAGCTACTTGGACTTCCTCTGATACTTGATTTTCCTCTGCCTCAAGACGTGCTAACTCTTCAAGCTCCGCCTTCTTCTCAAGGTAGTAATCGTAATCTCCAAGATAAATGGTTGCTCCATCCTCAGAAATTTCCATCACTTTGGTTGCCACTCGGTTGATAAAGTAACGGTCATGGCTGACAAAAAGAAGCGTTCCATCAAAGTCAATGAGGGCATTTTCCAAGACTTCCTTACTATCAATGTCCAAGTGGTTGGTCGGCTCATCTAGGATTAGGAAGTTATTGTTTTCCATTGATAATTTAGCTAGGAGCAGGCGAGCCTTCTCACCACCAGAAAGCATCGAAACCGACTTTTTGACATCATCACCTGAGAAGAGAAAGGCTCCCAGACGGTTACGAATCTCAACTTCAGGAGTTGTCGCAAAATCATTCCACAACTCATCAAGAACAGTGTTTGACGGTGTCAAGGCAGATTGGGTTTGGTCATAGTAACCCACTTCAACATTGGCACCATAGGTTGACGTTCCCTTGATAAACGGCAATTTACCCACTACAGACTTGATAAAGGTTGTTTTCCCTATACCATTAGGTCCCACAATGGCAATGGCATCCATCTTCTTAACATCCAGAGAAATAGGCTCTGAGAGAATCTCATCATCATAACCAATAGCAGCATCCCTCACAGTCAAGACCACATTCCCAGAGACCTTATCCGCATGGAAAGTCATATTAGCTGACTTTTGACCTTCTGTTGGCTTATCTAGGCGTTCCATTTTCTCTAGCTGTTTACGATGGGCTTGAGCACGCTTAGTTGTAGAGGCACGGACAATATTACGATTAACAAAATCCTCCAGCTTAGCAATTTCCTTTTGTTGCTTTTCAAAGTTCTTTGCTTCAGTGGCCAACTTTTCAGCCTTAAGGTCCATGAATTTTGAATAATTTCCGACATAACGATCTAAACTATGTTTGGTCAAATCCAGTGTTACTGTCGCCACCTTATCCAAAAAATAACGGTCGTGACTGACAATGATTAGAGCTCCCTGATAATTGACCAAGTAATTCTCCAACCAGGCAATGGTCTCGATATCCAAGTGGTTGGTCGGTTCGTCCAGTACCAAGAGCTCAGGCTTCTCAAGCAGCATTTTCGCCAAAGCCAGGCGCGTGTTTTGCCCTCCAGAAAGATCGGAAATGGGCATCTCCCACATGCTTTCATCAAACTTAAAACCATTGAGAATAGCTCTGATATCAGATTCATAGGTAAAACCACCACGCTGTCTGAAATCCTCGGAAAGGCGATCGTAGTCAGTCATTAACTTGTCCAAGTCTGCCCCAGTCAACTCGGCCATCTTCAATTCCATGTCACGCAGACGCTTTTCGTCTGCACGTAAGTCTGCAAAGACATTTAACATTTCTGCATAGATGGTATTACTAGACTCAAAGCGACTATCCTGAGCCAAGTAAGACAAATTCAAATCACGTTTTGTATTGATTTCACCACTCGTCGGCGCTTCCTCTCCAACCAAGATTTTCAATAAGGTTGATTTTCCAGCACCGTTACGGCCAACCAAGGCAATACGATCACGTTCATCTACCTGAATATTAATATTATCAAAGAGCACATCTCCTGAGAAAGAGCGCTCAATCTTGTTTCCTTGTAAAATAATCATAACGTTTCAATTATACCAAAAAAGCCAAGCTCCTGCTTAGGCTTTCTGACTTTCTTTCAAAATGCTTGCTACCTTAGTATTAATCAAGTCGATAGCAACAGTATTTGTGACACCTTCAGGAATCACCACATCTGCGTAGCGTTTCGTAGGTTCGATAAACTGATGGTACATAGGTTTAACCACACTGATATATTGCTCAATGATACTATCCAAGCTACGGCCACGCTCTTCCATATCACGCTTGATACGACGGATAATACGAATGTCATCATCAGTATCTACAAAAAGCTTGATATCCATCAAATCACGCAAACGTTTATCCTCAAGTACCAAAATCCCTTCAACAATGAAAACATCCTGTGGCTCTTGACGATAAGTCTTTTCACTGCGTGTGTGTTGGGTGTAGTCATAAATCGGAATATCCACTGGACGCCCAGCAATCAGCTCATTGATGTGTTCAATCATAAGATCTGTATCGAAGGCAAAGGGATGGTCGTAGTTCGTTGACACACGCTCTTCAAAAGTCAAATGTGACTGATCCTTATAATAAGAATCATGCTCAATCATGGCAATTTTCTCATCTGGAAAATTTGATAGAATGGCACGAGAAACACTGGTCTTACCGCCACCAGAGCCACCCGTAACCCCAATAATAATCGGTTTTTTAGGCATGGTAAATTCCTATCTAATATAGTCTTTCTTATCTATTCTACACTAAATCATGATATAATAAAAGCAAATCCATATAGAAAATGAGACTTTTATGTTTAAAAACTTTCCTGAACAATGGCAAGACCTCCTTAAAGAAAAAGGAATCACTACAGAGACTGCCATTCAAAAAGAACTCTTTGCACCAATCACTGAAGGAGATAATGTCCTAGGTATCAGTCCTACAGGAACAGGTAAGACCCTTGCCTACCTTCTCCCACTGCTCCTCAAACTCAAACCCAAAAAAGCTCAGCAACTGCTTATCCTAGCACCTAATTCTGAACTTGCTGGACAGATTTTCGACGTAACCAAACAGTGGGCTGAGCCACTAGGACTCACTGCCCAGCTCTTCCTTTCTGGCTCTAGTCAAAAGCGACAAATTGAACGCCTGAAGAAAGGACCGGAAATTCTCATCGGAACCCCTGGTCGTGTCTTTGAGCTGATTAAACTCAAAAAGATCAAGATGATGAACGTCAATACTATCGTCCTTGATGAATTTGATGAGCTTCTCAGTGATAGCCAATACCACTTTGTGACAAAAATCAGCCACCATGTTCCTCGTGACTATCAAATGATTTATATTTCGGCAACCAACAAAATTGACGATCAAGATCTTGTCGAAAATACTATCGTTTATGACCTATCTGATCAGGAACTAGACACTATTAAACATTATTATATCAGTGTTGATAAACGTAACCGTGTCGAACTTCTCCGTAAGTTCTCCAATATTCCTGACTTCCGTGGCCTTGTCTTTTTCAACAGTCTTTCTGACCTTGGTGCTACTGAAGAACGCCTCCAATTTAACGGAGCTTCAGCAGTATCATTGGCAAGTGACATCAACGTCAAATTCCGTAAGGTTATCTTGGAAAAATTCAAGAACCATGAGATTTCACTCTTACTAGGTACTGACCTCTTGGCACGAGGCATCGATATTGAAAATCTGGAAGTGGTCATCAACTTCGATATCCCTCGAGACCGTGAAGCCTACACTCACCGTGCAGGTCGTACCGGCCGTATGGGAAATGAAGGTAGCGTCATTAGCTTGGTAACTCATCCAGAAGACCTCAAAAAACTTAAAAAATTCGCTAAAGTATCAGAACTGGTTCTTAAAAACCAAGAGCTTCACGAAAAATAAGGCATTACAAAAGCACTTCAGTTTACTCTGAAGTGCTTTTAACATATACAGATTAGGCTTTTTTACCAAAGTCCTCAATCATTTGTTCCATTTCCTCACGACTTGGAGTTGTCAACATATAAAGGAAGTCACCTTGCAACTCTGCAAAGGCTGCAGGCATGATTTTCTTAACTTTAAGTTGTTCACGATACTTATCAAAAAGTTCTTCTTCTGAGTAAGCATAGTGTGAGCTTGCACGACGTGAAGTAGCCAAACAGTAAAGTGGCTCAAACTGAGAAGCTGGGAATGGTTCACCAGCAACGATATCCGCATAACCCTTGTACAAATCAAACGAATGAGCATAGTTATAGACGTCGATTGTGAAACCACCTGCTGGACGGTTGTTATATTCAATAGCAATATAATCGTCACCATCACGGAAGAACTCAATATGGAAGAAACGTTCCTTCATACCAAATTCTTTGACAATTGCCTCACCATACTTACGTAACTTAGGATCCATATCCTTAAGAACGTAGTAAGAATTGTCCATCTTGTAAATCATCAAGTCAAGTGGAGTGTGGGCATAATCGAAAGTTGTTGAGAAGACAATATTACCATCATGATCAATCAAACCATCGAAAGTACAGATTTCACTTGAAGTTACAAATTTTTCAAAGAAATAAACTGTTTCATGATCCCACTCAGCCTTGAAATGATTGATATCATCTTCTGTTTCAAGTTTGAAGGTTGCAGCTGCACCAACCCCATTATCTGGCTTAGCAATCATTGGAAGACCAATTTCTTTCACAGCTTTATCCACATCTTCGTCAGTTTTAATGACAGCACCCGGCACAACTGGAACACCAGCTTTTTGGAAGAGTTTCTTCATTTCAGACTTGAATTTAGTCTTCTTAAGGTCTTCTGGCTTAGCACCAAAAACATTGAACTGTTCACGAAGTGCTGCATCCAATTCCAACCAGTATTCATTGTGAGATTCGATGCGATCAATTGGACCATGTTTGTAGAAAAGAAAGGCTACTGCACGCTTAACTTCATCCAAGTTTTCTAAATTATCGACACGGAAATACTCAGTCAAAGCATCTTTCAAGGGTTGATCTAACTGCTCATAAGGCTCTTGACCAATACCAAGAACAGTGATTCCCTTATTAGCAAGTTCAACTGTAAACTGTTGGAAGTTTTGTGGGTAGTATGGTGAAATAACAAGATAATTCATTAGTGATTCCTCTTTTATAGTTATTTAGATAGGATAGACAAAGAAATTATAGGTTCATATTGTCAAGGAAATAAGGCATTTGTTTACGCCACCATTCCCAATCGTGAGCGACATCATGGCCCCACTCAGAGAACCAAGCTGGAATGTTCTTTTGTTCAAAGGCTTCCTTGAGTTTATAGTAAGATGGAAGACCATCTTGTTCCCAAGCACCAAGACCTGTACATACGATGATCTCAGCTTGACGGTAGCGGTCGATAAACCAACCATCATTTTGGTTCCAGATATAATCTGATGGGGAATTTTGGTAAATAGCTTCATCCCCTCCAAACTCACCCACAAAGAAACGAGCATCATAGACACCACTAAGGGCTACTACTTTATTGAAAACATCAGGGTGTTGCAAGAAGAAATTAAGCGCATGGTAAGCACCCATTGAACATCCTGTTGTCATCATTGGATCAAACCAACCAGTTTTGTGTTTGATAAATGGAATAGCTTCTTCAATAACATAACGTTCATAGGCACGATGCATTTCAGCACGATCGTGTGGATTTTTCCAATCACAAAGCCAGCTTTCACTATCCACACTTGACAGCGTAAAGAATTGTACGCGTCCTTCTTCGATAAAACGTGCACAAGCATCAATCATACCAAAGTCATAGTATTCGTTATGACTACCACCTGATGAGGCAAAAACCACAACAGGGATACCAGCGTGCCCATAACGGTTAACATACATTTCACGATTAAGTTGACCACTCCAGTGGCTAAGATGTTCGATATTCATATTTATATTCCTTTTCCTAAATTAAAAATATTTTGCGTTAATAAAGACTAGTCCCACTTTTCAGCGAAAAAGCGAAGACAGTCTGGTAAATTCTCAGCCCAAGCTTCTTCATTGTGTTCAGCGCCAGATTGAATGTGAATCTTGATATTTTCCAAATCAACCCCACGAGCAATCAAATCATGGTAATAGCTCAATGAAGAGTCAATATAAGCCTGCTTAATGTTACCAGCCATCAAGGTCTTGTCAGTATCATCAGCTTCCTCAGTCCCTACATAAATGTAGACACGTTGATCTGCATCCAATTTTTGACGCGACATGTAACGATCAAAGGCATCTTGATGCAACCAGTTAGCTGAAGAAAATACCCCAAGACAACCAATCTGCTCCTTATAATCAAGCCCCATAAACTGAGTGATATTCCCACCAAGAGATGATCCAATCATAGCTGTATGCTGACGGTCTGAGAGGGTACGGTACTCCTTGTCAATAAAGGGTTTAACCACATCCATGACAAACTCCGCATACTCTACTCCCTTGCCTCCGAACTGAACACCAGGGATATTAGATTCTTGGTACTTCCACGCAGAATACTCATTCATACGGCCAGGACCATCATTATCGATGGCCACAACAATCATTCGAGAAATATCAGGATTACGCTTGATTGTTGGGATAATCTTCCAAGAATAGCCAGAAAATGACTCCTTACTATAAAGAACATTCTGGCCATCATGGAAATACACGACAGGGTAAGAACGATCTGTATCCGTTTCATAGTTCTTAGGTAGAAGAACACGCACACGACGAAGTTTACCAGTGTATGGCACCTCTAATTCATGGGTCTTCATAACCAAGTAAAAATAAGATTTATTCATTGTCAGAAAACTCTCTATATTCGAAATTTAGTTCTATTATACCATATTTTAAAAGAAAAAGAGCCCCTATAATGGGGACTCTTTACACTTTTTTAATGATTGAATAGCTAAACTCTTAGTAGTTTGCGATATCAAATACTGTTGATTTCACACGAGTCATAGCTTCGATAGAGTATTTCACACCTTGAGTTCCGGCACCAGATCCTTTAACACCAAGGAATGGGAAGTTATCTGTACCACGTTGTGTTTTGTTGTTGATGTGAACTGTACCAACTTCGAGTTGTTCAGCAATTGCAAACGCACGTGGGTAGTCTTGAGTAAAGACTGCACCTTGAAGACCAAATTCAGATTCGTTAGAAATCTTGATTGCTTCTTCAACTGAAGATACACGGATGAATGGCAATACTGGACCAAATGGTTCTTCCCAAGCAAGACGCATGTCAGTTGTTACATGGTCAAAGACAGCTGGGTAGATAAGGTTACCTTCACGTTTCAATTCAGTTTTAGCAGTAGCACCTTGTTCAACGGCATCATCAATCAAACCTTGAACGAAGTCAGCTGCTTTTGTATCGATAAGTGGTGTAACGCTTGCGCTTTCTTCAGGCATACCAACAGTGATATTACCTACCAAAGCAGTTACTTTTTCTACCAATTCATCTGCAACGCTATCCATTACAAGGACACGTTTGATAGCTGTACAACGTTGACCTGAATAGTCAAAGGCACCAGCAACAATGTTTTTAGCAGTCAAGTCAAGATCAGCATCTTCAAGAACGATAGCGGCATCTTTACCACCAAGTTCAAGCATGATTGGACGCATAGCTGCCAAACGACCGATGTTTTCACCAACTGGTGTTGAACCTGTGAAGTTGATGAAATCAACTGCTTTGTGTTCAACGATGTAGTCACCGATAACAGAACCACGACCTGTGATAGAGTTCAAGACACCTGCAGGGATACCAGCTTCAACAAATGCTTCAACCAAAAGAAGACCTGAGATAGAACCTTGTGTTGGTGGTTTGAAGGCAACAACGTCACCAGCAATCAAGGCAGGAGCAATTTTAGAACCAGCCAAGTTTACTGGGTAGTTAAATGGAGAGATAGCAAGGACAAGACCTACTGGTTCGCGACGAACAACAGCGATTTTTTTCTTACTACCAGCGTCAAACGCACCACCTTCAAGTACTTCACCTTCCAAACGCAAACCTTCTTCAGCTGCATAGTGGATGATTTCAGCAGTACGAACAACCTCACCGATTGCAGATTTCAAACCTTTAGAGATTTCTTTAGAAAGAACTTGTCCGATTTTTTCTGCATCACGTTCCAAGATATCTGCTGCTTTATGAAGGTAAGCTGCACGTTCAGCATATGAAAGCGCACGCCATGCTGGAAGTGCTGCTTTAGCTGCTGCGTAGACTTCGTCTACTTCAGCTTGGCTCATCGCTGGAACTGATCCAAGTTCCTCACCGTTTGCAGGTGCGTAAATAGTAATTTCGTTTTCAGATGTTTTCCACTCACCATTGACATAGTTTTTGTATTGTTTAGCCAAGATAGTAACTCCTTTTATCTATTATAAGACCTATTTTATCATTTTTTTAGAAATAATCCAAGATTTAAACGAGAATTATTCAGAAAATTTTGACAAAAAATAGTTTTAATTATTAACCTAGGTTAGCCGTATTCTACTCCTAACCAATGAATGAGTCAATTATTTTGTCTTTGTTTAGTTATAAAAAAAGTGAAAGCCTAGGCCTCCACTTTTTATGG
>NZ_AZYW01000038.1:0-2221 GCF_000517725.1 Streptococcus sp. SR4
CAAGGCGTACCAGTTTGGACCAAAGTAATACCAACTACCTTCCCATTCATGGTACTGATTTTTAAGAGCAGCGCCTGTTGCTTCATCCAGATAGTAGATGTGGCTGCTGTTAGGGATAGTATCACTGTAATACGCATAGATGAGCTCACCTCTACTTTGCATTCCGTAGTAGTATTTACGAGTAGGAAGTCCAAAGTAGTAGAGTTCGCCATCGATAACTTGAACGGAGACTAATTTGTTTCCCTTACCGTCTAAATAATACCAGTGATTATCTTTGGTTTTAACGAAACCAGCTTTTGTAACCTTTTTACCATCAAATCCGATATAGTCTCCACTATCTGCGTAGTATGTGAATTCTCCGAAGCCTTGATGACCATCTCCAACGATAAGATTCACTTCTTCACCATGAACAATATGTGTTCCTGAGTAAACTTTTCTACCATCTGGACCAACATAATAGCGTTTGCCATCGACTTCGACGATTTGATCACGGACAGCAGCACCAGTGTCTTTGTCATAAAAATGATCAGCATTGGCAAAAATACCTTTGGCTTGGACACCGTCTTTATCAAAATAGACCTCTACACCATCTATAGTTTGAGCACCAATTAATTTATCGCCCTTATCATTGACATAGTACCATTTGCCATCTTTTTCGACATAGCGGTTGGTAACGAGGGCTCCACTATCTTTATCATAATAATGGCCGTTTGGCGCAAAGTCACCTTTAACTTGGACACCATCATCATAGAAGTAGACATTTACAAAATCAACAGTTTGAGCACCGATTAGTTTATCACCTTTATTATTGACATAGTACCACTTGCCATCTTTTTCGACATAACGGTTGGTAACGAGGGCACCAGTGTCTTTGTCATAGTAGTGTCCATTTGGTGCAAAGTCCCCTTTAACTTGAGAATAGTCATCACGGAAGTAGACATTGACATAATCTATAACTTGTTCACCCTTTAAAGGATAACTAGATTTATCAACATAGTACCATTTACCTCCAGCAGTAACATAACTATTTTTGGCTGTAACTGGAGTCAATTTACCATTTTCATCTGCAATTGATGTTGGGTATCTATCATCTACAGCAATAAAAGTGAAAGCATTGGTGAGGATAGCACCTCTTACGCCGTTAATGTATTTAGAAAACTGAGCATAGTACCAGTTTCCATCAACTTGGAACAGTGGGTTTGGGCTGCCAGGGACATCATCTCTTAGTGAACCAGATTCATCAAAATAGTAGAGTTGTCCATTAATTCGCTTGAATCCATGAACAACATGTCCATTTTCATCAGCATAAACAGAAGGTGTCCAGAGGTATCCTCTCAAGTACATATATCTGATTTTACCCCAGCCATTATAGACTTTTTGTCCCTGTTCATTGTAATAACTTTCAGTACCATCAGGATTCTTGAATTTAGAATAATAGACCATGGCTGGTTGGAAGTAGTACTCTTTACCGTCGATGGTTTTAGGGCCAGTGTAAATATTACCGTCATTGTCATAGTAGTAATAAATGTCGTCGCTGGTTCCGTTAATGTAGCGAGTACTATGATAGAGGGCAATTTTATTATTCCAAAGTTCGCCATTTTCAGGATGGAAATAATATCCTTTTCCATCAACAACCACTCTTTGCCCTTTTGTTTGAAGCCCCTTGTCATTAAAGTGGTAAGTTTTGTCTCCAATTTCTTGAAGGCCAGTCACTTTTTCACCTGTCTTATCTACATAATACCAGTGGTTATCGCCAGTAGTAACAAAAGATTCAGTTGTTAGATGTCCAAGTTCACCATCATAATAATGTCCATCTTGGGCAAAGTTTCCTTTGACTTGTTTACCATCCTTGTCGAAATAGACATGCTGTCCATCAATTAGGTTTGGACCAGTCAGATCCTTGTCATCTTTTTTGTAATGCCAATTGCCTTGATCATCACTATACCATTGACCGCCAGTGATATTATTTTCAGCAGAGGGAACTTGAGAATTAGGGGTATCAGTATCACTAGTTGTTGGTGACACATTCTCAGGTGTAACACTCTCGCTAGTCGTTGCACCTACCTCAGAATGTGTAGTTTCAGAATTAGCTGCTTCCGAACTAGCCGTACTTGTCACTTCAGAGATTGGTTTTTCAGAAACTGTTTCTGTTGAAGCCACTTCAGAGGTGACTACAGGTGTTTCTGATACTGTGGCAGCTTCACTCGAAGCGGTAGTAGCT
>NZ_AZYW01000039.1:0-598 GCF_000517725.1 Streptococcus sp. SR4
CTTTTTGAAAGAGTCGCCAGTGATTTTTCAAGGCTCGATAGGGTAGTGACTTCTTATCAAACTGGTTCATAATCGCAATTCTTGTCTTTAAAAAGGCACGACCAAGGTGCTGGATAATGTGGAAACGATCAAGAACGATTTTAGCGTTTGGAAAAAGTCTTTTGGCAAGTGGAATATAAGCTCCAGACATATCCATCGTGATAAACTGCACCTGTTGTCGTACTTTCAATGGATACTTCAAAAAATAGTTTCGTATAGAGGTTTGGCGACGATTATCAAGGATGGTTATGAGTTCGTTTGTCTCATAGTTCTGTGCCACAAAAGCCAATTCACCTTTCTTGAACCCAAACTCATCCCAGGACATAATAGCTGGGAGTTTGTCATAATGTTCCTTGAAAGTAAACTGATCAAGCTTACGATAGACAGTGGACGTTGATACACGAAGCCTTCTGGCAATATCAGTTAGTGACACCTTCTCAGTTAGGAGTTGTGCAACCTTTTGTCGGACAAGGTTGGAGATTTGGCAGTTTTTCTCAACGATAGATGTCTCAGCTACCGTGACTCTCCTACAATTTTTACACTGGAAACGACGTTTTTT
>NZ_AZYW01000040.1:0-16124 GCF_000517725.1 Streptococcus sp. SR4
CCAACTTAAAAAGTTAACACGTCACTCATTATCGCTTTAAGCTTTTCAAAATTGAAAGAAATATGTGTAAAAAACAACATAATGTCATAAACGAAAGGAAAATATTCTTTTATGACAAAAAAATATAACGAAAAAGATCTCATTAATAATGAGCAACATATCTATGATTGTTTTTCCAACACGACCGCTTTCTTAGGATTAGATAGAGTTGAAGTTACCATAAAAGGAAAAATAGAGTTTGACGGAACCAAGTTACAAATTTTCTCAAAAAAAAATAAAAAAATCACTGTTATAAAATATAATGATTCACGATATGAATATATTCGAATTAACAATTCAACTTTTGGTTCGCTAGAAATTAAATTAAATCCGTACGATAATTCTTTGGTTAGTCATGTTCAAATCAATCACGGAGGACTTAATTTTGAAACAAATTCACTGTCTTCGTTCAAAGAGAAATTACACAATTTTCTTAACTTTGTTGAATGTAACGCAGGAATTACTATCTATCCTAGCTCAATTGAATACAGGGAACTTGAACTAGCTTTTACATTCGCAACAAATCGTCAAATTCATATACAAACACGCGCCTTACTCTTAAGATCTTTATCAAATAATGTTAACATTACTATCATAAACGATGAAAATCAGGGAATTCTAAAAGCTGGGAAATACAAAAATGAAAAACATATCTTTTACGATAAAATCAAAAAAGCTAAAAGAAATAAACAGATTCCCAAAGAACTATGTAATGATATTGATGTTTATAGATACGAAATCACATTAAATAAACAAAAGATAAACTATTTGTTCAGTTCTACCAATATTAATAGTATTGATGAAACCGATATTATAAATTATTTTAAGGGTAAGGTTCAAAAAGGAATTGAAAATCTTACTAAGCAAATAAATATATCTATTAAAAAGACTCAAAAAGCACTTGAAGAAGCTAGGACTATACAAAGACACCCCTACAATGCTACAAATACTTTTTTTGCAAGATTAATCAACGACCCTTTGAATAGCTTTCAACCAATGACACTTGATGAAGAAATTTTTTGTTATCTAAAACTGAAACAAAATTTTGTCTCAGCATCAAACATAGCACGTACCAAAAAAAGACTAATTGAACACAGTTTCAAACATTCACGTGGCTTTGGGGAAAATTACTTTTTATCAGAAATGATTACTTGGCAAAGTCTACGAATTTTGAAACTAATGCTAGATGCTACTGACTTTTGTAAAACATATGGTTTGGGGTGTCAATTGTCTAAAAATAATTCTAAACCAAAGTGCTTAGTTTTTAATAACTATACTGAAGAAGAAAGACGTACAATTCTCTATCAAAATATCAAAAGTTTCAAAAAAAATAAAATTATGGATATTCATGAAATTATTTCTAAAAGACTAGCTAATTTACCAACAGAGATTGAAAATAGTAATCATGATGTCAAATATTTTTCAGTAGTTTAATATATATTTTTTTATTACTACACTCATAAATCTTGATTTAACAACATTTTTAAAAAAAATTCTCTTCCGATCTGGAAGAAAATTTTAAACTAAAAATCGATTAATTATATTTGGTTTCCCACCAAATACTCCACCAGAAATAAATTCTGGTGGAGTATTTTTTATAGCAAATTTACTTATTTCAATAGTCTTAATAAAATTGATAGTCTCCATTGTAATTGATACAATTCTAAATCATGTTCAACCACTATTAGTTCAGCTTGTAGATATACTTTATCAATACAATCTATATTTTCCTTTAGATTCATTAACAATGCTTCTGTATTAAAACTATTCATAACTTTAGATGAAAGCTGATTATCGATTTTTTCATTAATTAATACTTTTAGTTGCTCACTCCCTGTTTCCTTATAAAGCAAGCAATATTTCAATAAACTTAAAAGCATTAGGGTACTATCTTTAGATATATCATCAATAATTGATAATGAAGTATAAATCAATAGTTGATATGCTCCATATGAAAGAAAAAATTTTTCTATTATTTCATAGTAATTAGTTGACGGAGAACTCTTCTCTAATAACATAGTAATAAAAGATGAGATGATGAATATCTCAATAAAATAAAGTATTAAGTGTTTAAGTCTTTGATTATTAAATCTGCTCATTAATTTTACAATCTTTCTCTATAGCTAATACAACAGCAAACGAATTAAGGCAAAACTAAAAGGAATTAGTAATTTTCAGTCAAAACTAAATCCTTTACTTAATTTATTTATCTAACTTTATGCGGTCAATAACTTTTTCTCAGTATGTTTATTTTATTATATTATCTTTGTCTTATTCCACAATTGTATAGTCACCACTTTGTAGTAAACTCAGGACTTTATTTACAAATTGTGTTGAAAGTAATCCTTCAATATTAGCACCATGAGTCTTAAAATCTTTGTCAATTTCTTTAATTTGTAAGTTAGTATACTTTTTAGCCTTTTGCTCCGAAATTGGTAAATGGAAACTATACTCCCCAATTTCATAAAATAAAAAATATAGATATTTTTTTCTACCCAACTTATAATCAAAAAATTCTACTTCTATAGACTCCTCAGAATCCTCAGAATCCTTAACAGAGTAACCACTTTTCCAAATGATATCATTACTTTTTTCTTGCAATAATTTATCATAGTCTTTTTCAGTACTAAATACTCGTTTTTTCTCTTCCCCTACATATTGTTGATGGATTAGTGATGGTTCAAACACTGTTAACAATTCTTCTTTCATCGTATAGTATTTTTCCATCTCACCTTCAGCATTTTCAATGTTTCTTTCTGTATACGGATTGTAGCGATCGTGTTTAAATTTTCTTATTTTATCACGATAATTTTTAGCTCGCTTGTTTACAGAATATATACATCCTGCAATCATCTCATTCGTAATTTTTTTGTCATTTACCAACTTAGTATATTTTTGGGGAGTTCTCATATTATTAATCCTTCCATCTCTTACTTTAAAATATGCAACAGTAAAAATTATTTTCCCATTATATTAAATAGTCTATTATTTCATTTTTACTTAATTATCTGTTTTATTATATCAAATATCGTTCACCTTGTCTTTTTTGTACTTTTCTACCATTCCCCAGAGCGTATGATTCGCTAAATCCGCTACAAGATCATACCATTCATTAAACAAGAATGATTTAAGCAACATATCAAGTGCATAATTCAAATTTAAAATCTCATCCATCTCTCTAATCTCAAACGTTTTTTTACAATGGCAAGAGTGATAAACTACAATTCTCAATGTATCATCGACAAAAGCGAACTCTAGTTCTTGGTTATCTCGAGATAAATCTACATAGAAGTCATCTTCGTAAGCATTGAAGTTGATAACAATATCCATCTCTTCTCTTTTCTCAATCAGATCACCCACTATTGTCATGATTTGTTTATTAATATATTTTTTTACAGTTTTCATTTTTTACACCTTTCTTAATTTAACTTAATATTTAATAGAACTATTCCGTATCAAATTGGTCAAGTTCATAGACCAGCCTAATCTCTAAAAAAGTACATTTATCATATAGTTAACCTCCTGCTTTACAATTTTAGTATGTCAGAAAAGTTGAATCTAAAAAAAATCAAAATAATTTTTTAAAAATTTTTTTTACTTCTCAAAAATAGTCATAGTTTTTTTCTTAAATATAAGTTCACTCAGCTCTCTTATATTTTAAGTTTTTGTTATATCTGTAGGTGATAAGCATAATAATCATAAGTATCTTTACTTTTAGTAATTATATATATTTTTGCCTCTCTACTTTGGTAACTATATAGTATGTCAGAAAAGTTGAATTTTAAAAAAACAAAAATAATTTTTTTTAATAAAGACCCACAGCTAAAAGATTATGCAGAAATAATCTACTTTTTGAAGTATTTTAAAAGAGCCGCTAATGAAAAGCGACTCTTTTTGTGATTTAATAAAATGACTAGTCTTCTACTCTCGATAATAAATATCCGTTCCATCACTGACATGATTTTTACTCCAAAAAATTGACTCTTTTCCACCTTGTCCCCTCGGAGTAAACACTATTGGTGTCTCACTAATACCTTCTGATGTTTTTGTAACGGCTGTGAGTTTTTCTCCTTGGACGGCGAATTTATCAAAAACTACATCACCCGCAGGATTACCATTCACTTGGGTCAAGCCATTGGCATCGAAAGTAATACTATTACCTTGTGCATTTCTCCAAGATCCTTTAACACTTGAAAAATTACCTGTTTGAATTTCTTGAATGTTCATACTACTAGATTCCAATTGAGTTTTTTTCTCACCTTCTATTCGTTCCGTATAATCAAGAGCAATCCATCCTTGACCAGACTGTAGTTTCCCCCAAGTGTAACCTTCTGCACTTGTTGTTTCCGAAATAGTGTGAATACCTTGAGATATCTTGCCCAGAGACTGTGACTTAGCACTAGGTTCTTTGCGTATTTCCAAATCCGATATTTGCACACGAACCTGAAAACCAGTTTCTGACTTAATATCCTCACTCTGACTAGAAGATTTCATATCACTTTCTTTTGAAGAAGTCGTTGAACCTTTATCAATTGCTTCCCACTTTAAGTTTTTGAGATTCAAAGCCGTAGACGAAATACCTAGTTCATCTTCGATTTTCTTCTTATCATTCATTTGTATCGTAGTTTCTTTTTGCTTATTTGGGACACTAGCTTCAACTTTGTATAAAGTTAGGTTTACTTCCGGATTCGATGACTGCCAGGCAGCAAATACCACCTGACCGTTTTCATAAGCAGTGAGAGATGAACGTGCCCCACCAACAGAGGCTGCATAAGCTACATGTAACAAAGTGGGGTGACTATTTTTTAGATAATAGATTGCAGAAATATAATCTTGTTTACCGATTAATAACTCGTCCTGTCCATCTTTATCTAAGTCTACAAACGCATATTGAAAATCAACTGACGTTCCCGAATGCCCTAAATTATCAATGAGCATATATTCCTCAGATGTAGCTTCGATCTGTTTTAAGGCTTCAGATAAACGACTATCATCACCACTATTTATTGCTTGCTGATAAGATTTATAACGATCTAAGACCGTTTGAAATGCTTCCTGTTTATTCTTCTTTAATGATTGCTTACTAGACGAAGATGATTGCTGTGTTACCTGCTTCATTTGATTAGAGCCACATGCAACCAAGGTCAAAGTACTGAGACTTAAAAACGATATCAGTATCCATTTTTTCATATTAAATTCTCCTGCTCTTTCAATATATTTATTTCCTCTAAATGTTTTGATTTGATTACCCACCACTACTCATTAGCGAATTTTCTACAACTTAACATTGATCAAACTAAAATATAGGGTAGAAATAGTTAGTAAATCTTTCAATAAGTCAATATTAATTGGAAGATTCTATACGCAAAAACTATTTCAGCAAAATAGGACTCCGTTGAAGAGTACGATGAATCTTCATGAGAGTCCTATAACTATTTATTGTTTTTCATAGGTGGCATCGTGAAGTGCATAACTCACATTGGTATTAGTGAATTCAAAGAAAATAGATTCAATCTTTCCTGTCGAAAGTTCACCTTCAGCTTTTGGACCACTTGTTGCTGTAAACTTAATTTTATCACCTGCAATGCGCCAAGTACCTGTTCTAGATTCTCCACTTTCTTTTGTAATTTTTAGGCTCTTATTTGATTTCAACTCAATCGTTACGTCATTTTCTCCGTCGTACCAAGTCCCGACGACCTGTTGTTCCGGAGACTTTTCACGGGTTAAGAAATATGCTCCTACACCAATACCTGCTAGTGCGATTACAACAACAGAAACAATAATTAATACTTTTTTCATTTTATATTCTCCTATTTATGATTAATAAAACTTATTTTTTTGTTCTCAACTTCTCTAGAATATGGAAGTAATTGTGATTGAATTAAGGCAGTGATTCTTTAGTTATGTCATAACTTCTCACTCGGTAAAGCAATTTAGAAACTGTAATTTATAACTTCTTCTTTCTCATCACTCCAGCTAGAGCAAGAAACGTAATTCCTGAAAGCGTATAAATCGCTGTATCACTTTCACCTGTTTCAGGTAATGATGCTTGATAGATCGGTACGCCATGTTTCGAAACGACATTATCGGTAATAGTGCGAACAGCAGTTCTGACATCTCGGGAAAATGAAGAGTTATAACCTACTATTTGGCCATTTTCATTAAGGAGAGGAATTGGAACATCACCTCGTTGAGAAATGACTTCATATTGTTCTCTTACTTGAGCTTGTATATAAGCTTCTTTTACAGCTTCATATTGAGCTACTGCATCACGTTTATTGATAAGCAACTGTTCAAGTTTTTCAGTTTCTTTATCAAGAATTGATTTAGCTTCTTTATGTTTTTCTACTGCTAGTTTATAAGCAACTTTAGCTTTTTCTAAATTACTATCAGCATTTTCTAGTTTGCTAAGATAATCTTTTGTTTCTTGAAGTTTAGTTTGGAGAGATTTAATCTCGTCTTTGATTTTAACTTCATTCGCTTTCAAAGCGTTCACTGTTTCTTGAAGAGAAGCAAGTTCTTTTTCGTCTTTAGTTTTTTGAGCTTTAAGTTCTTCCAACTTAGCTTCTTCATTTTCAAGTGTTGCTTTAGCATCCGCAAGAGCTTTAGTCTTAGTTGCAACATCTGAGTTAAGATTATTAACAGCTTTTTGAGCATTGAGCAATCTTAGCTCTGCTAATTCACGCGCCGAAGTCGCTTCAGCCAATTTGACTTTAGCGTCAGGTGTGAGGTCAGCAGTTACTTTGAGTGAAGCAATTTTTTTGTGAGTTTCTGAGAGTACTTCATTAGCAAGTTTATTTTTAGCCTGCGCAGAATTCAATTCTTCATTAGCGACTTTGTTTGCGTTGTTGGCTTTTTCTTGTGCTACTTTCGCATTGTCAAGAGCTTTAGTTTTTGTAGCAACATCAGCGTTAAGATTGTCAACTGCTTTTTGAGCGTTACTGAATCGACTTTCTGCATTCTTACGTGCCTCAGTAGCTTCATCCAACTTAGCTTTGGCATCAGGTGTGAGGTCAGCAATTGCTTTGAGTGCGTTCAAACTATTTGTTGTGTTAGATACAGCATCCTGAGCTGCTTTATTCGCTACTGACGCTGTTGTCAAGCGATTTTGAGCTGTTTTGTTAGCATTGTCCGCAGAAGTTTGAACAGCTTTGGCATCAGCTAGTTGAGTTTTTACAACCGAAGAGTCAAATGGATTACTTAATATTTTATCAGTATCTGACGAAGTGTGATTGAAATGAATTTCATGCATCAATCCAAGACCTTCTGGTGTTACGCTTGTTGCAGCACCAATATAATTTGGAGCAACCTTACCGTTTTTATAGTCAGGTTTTCCTCCAACTGTTGTAATAACATGTGCATAATTCTGATTGTAGTCACTACCAAAAGTATTGATAATAGATTTATAAATACCTTTATACAAAGCTGTCATTGTAGTTGGTTTAGCTTTGATATAACCGAGATTTTCTGCCTTCCAATGCGTAGTATCGGTTCCATCATTAGTTAGAGCACTAAAAAGGTGGTCGCCATCAGGATTTGACATGTTCGAATAAGCAGTTGTGATATTCTTCATTGCCGTAACAACATCTTCTGTTACAAGGACTTCAGAATCACCCCAGATAGTTTTTCGCACTTGTTGAATCAAGCCTGCTTGATAAAGTGATAGGTTAGCAATTTGTTCTTTTGTTAAATTGCTAAGATCGTTGATTACAGTATCGTCAACAGGATAGTTGTTTTCTTTGCTATAATCACGGTTATCCCACCAAGTTTGAACAGCATCGAAGAGCTTATCTTTGTTTGCTTCTGATTTATCTTCATAAAAACTTCGATAAGCACTTGCAACTTCTTCTGGAATTTCAATAGTGCTAAGATTTTCTAAACTTGTTAGTTTATCTTCCAGACGTTTTACAGCTTTGTCTGCTTCTTCTTTTTTAGACTTAGCATCAGCCGCAACAGCTATAGCAGCTGTCAATTCTGTTGAAGTTCTCAATGCTTCATTTTGTTGAGCTGTCAAGGTTACTGTAAGTGCTTGGATTTTAGATTTTTTATCAGCATCAGTTTTTTGAGCTTCTTTCAACTTTCTTTCAGTCTCTGCTTCGGCATCTTTTTTCGTTGCCAAGTCAGTTTGAGCATTGTCTCGCTCTGAGATGATTTCTTTAGCTCCTGTACCATCAAGTGCTGCTTGAGCATTAATTACAGCAATATTAGCATTATTGAGTTGCTCTTTAGTCTGTTTAGCCTTAGCTTCAGCATCACTCAAAGTTTTAGAAGTGTCTTCAACAGCTTTAGCTTGAAGTTTTTCATATTTTTCAGCTTCTTCAAGTTTAGCTTTTTTATCAGCATCAGCTTTCTGTGCTTCTTCTAGCTTGCTTTTGGCATTAGCTTCAGCATCCTTTTTAGTTACAAAATCAGTTTGAGCATGATCTCGTTCTGAGATGATTTCCTTAGCTCCTGTACCATCAAGATTTTTTTGAGCAATTTCTACATTGGTTTTAGCATTTGCTACATTAGTTTCTTGAATAGTAATCTCTGTTTGATCACTGTTAACAATTTCAGTTTGTTTGTTAACTTTATCTTGAGCTTTAGCAGTCTCAGCTTGAGCATTCTGAAGTTGAACGTCTTGATTTTCGATTGTGGATTCTGTCTCACTAATATTTTGTTTAGTTTTATCAATTTCAGCAGGAGTGGCCTTGTCTTTGATAATCTGAGCTTCATCAAGACATTCCTTAGTCATAGCTTCGGTTTTTTCAGCTTTTTCTTCTTCAGTGATGGCTTGCTTAACTACACCTTGTTGAGCGTTTACTGCTTGTACCGCTACACTTTGCTTGTTCTCAGCTTCTTTAAGAGCTTGAATAGTTACTTTAGAACTTAAGGCATCAACTTCTGTTTTTGGGGCTTCTTGTTGATTAGCATTCGCTACAGACGTTAATCCTGTCGCTGCAATCACCGTCGAGACGCTAGCCAATGCCTTAATAGCCTCTTTCTTTTCCATTAACGCTAAAACTCCTTTTATTTTCAATAAATTATACAATTCCTATATTGTAATGTTTACATTATATAACTTAAAAACAACCTTGTAAAGTTGTTTTTAACCTTTTAAGGTGTTATAACCAACCTTTTAAGGTTGTAAAATTAACCTTGCGAGGTGGTTTATGTCAAATCTACAAGAATATATCAGTAAGCGTATTAGAGTCTTACGAATAAAAGAGGGAATGACCCAAGAAATGCTTGAAGAAAAAGCTGAATTGGGGACAAATTACGTTTATAAAATTGAAAATCTAGAACCTAACATTAAAATCAAAACTCTTGAAAAAATTATGAAAGCCTTAGATGTGGATATCCCCACTTTCTTTGATGTCACACTAAAAGAAGAAGATAGCGATTTGGTAAAACTTATTGATAATTTAAAAGCATTGCCTGAGTACAAACAAAAGAAATTAATCACAGCTATCAATACTATTATGACTGAAACAAAATAGCAGAACCTTTTTGAACTGAACAACTACTTTAGGTTAAAATAGAATTTAAGTAAAAGACTTATCTCTATTCAAGATAGAGATAAGTCTTTTAGCTTTCTTTATTTATTATTGTGATCTACAAAACGATTTTTATTCCATACGAAAGTGCATCCTTGTTTCAGTAATTTACAGATTTGTATCTTATCTTCAAAAGTTAATTTCATAATAAAAACACCCCAGAAGTTAGATTTTTCCTGTCTAACTTTTGGGGTGCCATATACAATGCTTATAGTTTTCTTCAACCATGCGACCACGACCAGGGCTAGACTGGCTAATAGTGTCATATAACAAATCATGTTGAGTTTTTGAGAGTGTCATCGTTTTATAAGTCTATAAACTCATTCAAATCTATTATTTCATCAAATTGTTGGTTAATTCTATCTGTGTCTACATGTGTGATGTAAATAATTAATTTACTCGTTTGTAAAAGGCGATTCTCTATTTTTGATAAGGTTTCGAAGTCAATACCAGAAGAAAATTCGTCTAAAAATAAGATATCCGTCTTCATCAATAAGGCTCTTGCCAAAGCAACTCTCTTGGCTTCTCCACCTGAAAGTTTTATGGCATCATTTGAAAGCATTAACTCTAAAGACTCTCTATTAGCCCACTTAGATAATTCTACAAATTTCAATGTCTCAAACAGTTCCTCTTCTGAAACATCCTCAGAAAATAGAGTAAGATTATCACGAAGTTTTGCATTGAACATATGGGGGTGTTGGGGTACATAAGCTACATTATCAAAGATACTACTTTCTTTGATTCTTTTAACATCAATACCATTAATTTTAACTGTTCCTGTATAATCGTTATACTCTCGTAGGATTGCTTTTAATAGCGTTGTTTTACCTGTTCCACTCTTTCCTTTTAATAGATACTTCTTATGTTTATAAAACTGCCCATTAAAAGGTATAGCTTCCGAATTATTTTTAAAACGAAAATTATCAAATGAAATAACTTCAATATGTTCCAGAGTATTAAGATTTTCATCTACTACTTGAAATTCACTAGAAAGAGTCTCTATAGTTTTCTTACCACTAATGAATTTAGCTAACAAATCAGAAGAAGCATATATTGGGTAAGAAATCCTGACTAATAATTGTGAGAATGCTATTAAACTCCCTAATGTCAGTTGACTATTTATAATTAATAGTCCCCCAATAATCCAACTACCAAAATAAAGAACATTTGAAAATAGCTGATTTAAACTGACTACAACATATTGAGATTTTTCAACATTTGTTTGGCGTTTAAGTAACTTTAAAGTTTGAATATCAAAGACTCTATTAATGTCGAAACTCTTGTTTGCAATTTTCCAATCAGGTATACCTTCGATGAAATCTTGAATAGCTGATACTGAAGTATTAGTAGTTTTAATTAACTCTTCTTGTTTCTTTTCTAAAGGAGTTTTAAAGAGTACAGCTACAAAAAGATTTGGTAGGCTTAAAAGCAGAGTTAAAGCTGCTAATAAAGGATTAAGGTAGAGGGAAACAATTATGGCAATAATTAATTGACAGATTAAGTAGCCTCCCCAGTATATGGAATAAAAATAATTAAATTCAATTTGATCTATTTGAGTAGTTAATGAGGCTAGAAGTTTATCATTTTTATTTCCTGTGAGTAACTCTAAAGGTGTTTTCTGAATACCTTGGAAAATAACATTCCTATAAGCATATGCAGACTTCTTACTAATGATTGCTGTTAGTGATTGTTGAAAATAGTAGATAAGTGTTTGAATCAACAAGAACACAACTACAAAAATAGATGTAACAACATAGCGACCCACTCCAAGTTTGATAGAGTCAATGATTAGTTGCATCAAATAGGCTTCACTTACCATTGCAATAGACAATAAGATAGTAAGTATTGAATATACTAGGATATCTTTTTTAACAACTTTATAAACAGATTTCATTAGTCTCTCCTTTTAACATGTCAGAAAAATCACTAGGTAAGGTGTTGGTTTTGTGTACACTTTTTATACTGAACTTTAATTCAAAAATGATAATTTCCTTAGTTTGACTATGGAACTCAAACTATTTTTTATCAAATGGTAGAAAAGGACTTAGTCCTCAGCGATACAGAACTAAATCCAAATGATTTTACAAGATAAGTGTTCAAACTAATTGTAAAATCATTTGGAATTTTTGTTTCTCACATTAATAACGAAACGATTCTAAAGTCAAATAATAACTAATCTCCTTAGAATTACTTCTTAAGCCTTATTTATCTCTGAAATTAACGTTCAAGCAAAATAAGGTTGATTTTAGGAATAACCAAAGAGGTCACGACTAGCGAAATAAGAGTAGCTATCACTAAAATGGCAATATCCTTTAATTCAGCAATACCAAAATATACTTTTCTCATAATATCTAACTGATAAGTCAGTGGATTAATTAAAGCAAACCATTTGATTACCATAGGGGACGAGTCAAAAATATAAAAGACTGGTGCTGTAAATCCTAGGGGAGTTAGAAAAAATCTGATAACAATGTCTCTTCTCCTATAATCATTAATAAACATAGTAATTAAAATTGCTATACCATTCCAAAAGAATAATGAGACTATTGACAATAGAATTATCAAAAAGTAGTTATATAATGGTATTGCTACACCGAACATACTTGAAACCAAGTAAATAATAAATTCTTGAACTAATAACCCTAATAAAGAATACACACTCATCCCTAAAATGTAATAAATAGGTTTTACACCACTACATAATTTTAAAGACAGTAACCCATATTTTTTATCTATAGTCACCCTGTAAATAACTTGAGTCATCTGACCAATAATCAATAAGCCGATAATTCCAGTTATTGCATACTCTGTATAGGATGTAATGATATGATCATAATTTACCTTACTAATCGCTGAATTTAATCCTATCACAATAAAAACAACATACAAAATAGGTTGTAATAATTGAGAAAGTAGTAGCCCCTTACTTCTAAAAAAAGCTACTAATTCATTCTTTGCTATAATCTCAATTCCTCTTACGCCTAAATCTGACTTGTGTCTAAGTTCACTTGCTTTCATATGAATCCCTCACAACTTCTAGATAACGATCTCGTAGGTACTCTCTCTCGATAGAAATGCCCTTAATACTTAAAACTTCACCTAAATCATTTATTACGGCTATAACATTATCATCTTTATCAACACTAATCATACATTCGGTGTCATTGTAAATTACGACATTCTCTTTATAAGAAGTAAGAAACTCTGACTGTTCATTAGTTAGAGGATGATCCAATGAGAATACAACTTTACGATTCGTTCTATTAACAAAATCTTCTAAAGTTCCCCAATATGAAATTTGTTTATTTTTTAAAAATAGGATTTTTTCACAAAATCTTTCAATCAAGTTAATATCATGGGAAGATATAATAATGGTTTTCCCCTTATTCGATTCATCCTTTAAATATGATAAAAAGCGATCTGAAGATTCTGTATCTAAACCTACTGTCGGCTCATCCAAAATGTAAAAATCTGGTTTATGTGCAATAGCTCTGGCAAGCTGAACACGTTGTAACTGTCCCCCTGATAAGGAATCAACCAATTTATCTTTTTTATCTGAAAGATTTAAAACATCCAAAGCTTGCATACACAGTTCATCTGCTTTACTACCAAATATTCCAGCTAGATTCAAACCCAATATAACATTATCTTTTACAGTAGTATAAAAATCCATAACAGCAGTCTGAGGATTAAACCCAATGTTTGAAAATGGTTGTTGCTTATTACTCAACTCCATCTCATTATATTCCACGCTTCCTCTATACATTGGTTGTAAGCCAACAATCGTATTAATAAATGTTGACTTTCCTGCACCATTTGACCCTAGTAGACCAATAAAATCACCTTTAGAAATTTCAATTGAAACTGAATCTAAAGCTACAAAGTCTTCATACTTGACTGTTACATCATCAACTTTTAAGAACCAAGTCATTAATTCTCTCCTCTCCTTGATTACAAAAAGAATATCACTTTTCTATATATCATACAATACCTATTTTGTATTTATCGGAAATTTATATCTATAATTTATTATCCTAATTTAGCTAATAAAAAAAACAGTTAGAATCCTCATTCTAACTGACAAAGAAAAACAAGTCCCAAAGAATCAAACTAAGCAATTAGTTTGACATTAAATTTTCTGCTATATAATGTTCTACTTTTAAAGACATCTCTTGGTTGCCATCTAGGTTGTAAAGAAATTTAGCCTTAGTATAGTAATCTCTGACTTCGTCTATATTACCAAAGCTTGCACTAGTATTTCCAAGCAATAAATACAAGTCTGCCAAAAGATAATTTGATCTATATCTTTTACAAATCCGAATTGTTTCACTTATTTTATTTAGAGCATCTTCAACATTATTTTGCAACCAAAGATAACGACTGATATTGTAATTAAACTTTATAGACAACTCCAACTCTTCAATTGTATGTATTATTAAGTTATTTACACGCTTCTCTAGATTATCTCGTATCTCATTGAATTGATTTAAATTATCAATATCATAGTAAAAGTTAAATAATGTATTTGAAAACCTAAGATAATTTATTTCCGATATATTTCTTTCTTTTAATAGCTTTTCTAGCTTACTTACAGCTTCAAACTTATTATCATCACAGTAAAATAAAACAAGAGTTTGAATCCACTCTAAATACATCTTATCTGATAAAGATAAATGACTTGATGATTTGCTTTCTAAATTATATAGGTACTTTAACGAAGAATAGTCTCTTTGTGAAATAAAGTTTTCAGCTACTAATCTAAAATTTTCGAGCTCGTTTTTCTCATCTTGAACTTGTTCATCAAAAAAATAATCCATACTTACTCTGAGTTTTCTCGAAAGCGCATATAACAATTCTGATCCTGGAGTATACTCACCATTCTCTATACGACTAATTTGTCCTTGTTTGCAAACCCCCTCAGCAAGTTCCTTTTGAGACAATTTTAGTGCTTTTCGTCTTTCCTTCAATCTTGAAGCTAGTAAAATTCCCAATTTCATCTTCCTTGATTAATTATTATATCTATTTTATCACTTTAGAAAGGTAGTGTAAAATAAGTTGTGTAAACACAAAAAGGAATAAATTCGTTACAGAAGAGTTGCAAAACATTACTAGAAAGAGAATTATTCCTATGGCTCAGTTTACCAACAGATTTTACTTAACTTCCTAACCCCAAAGCAAGATATTGATGAATTTTTCCGTTCTTCTCTTGAGACAGCTATGAATGATCTGCTTCAAGCAGAGTTATCAGCCTTTTTTGGGTATGAGCCATACAATAAAACTGCTTATCTTACCGGCAATAGTCGTAACAGAACCTATTCACGGAAATTCGAAACCAAATATGGGACTGTTCAGTTAACCATTCCAAGAGATCGTAATGAGAACTTTAGTCCAGCTTTCCTCCCCACTTATGGACATCGAGATGACAACTGGGAAGAGTTGGTTATCAAACTCTATCAAACCGGTGTAACAACTCGAAAAATTGTTGATATCATCGATCGAATGTATGGTTATCACTATAGTCCTGCCACAATTTCTAATATCTCAAAAGCAACTTAGAAGAATGTTTAGCTTATAGAACTGCTTGTGAAGCTCTAGAGGATGAGTTCAAGTAAGTGTTGCACTTATTCTTCCAATTTATCATTACTAAAAACTTCGTCCTAAATAAACTATTTAAATTTCTAACTTTTGGGGGTCAGTATACTAGAAACAAAAAGATTTTTCTTACTCCTTGATGATATGGAAAATTCTGTCACGGCCGTATAACACTTTTCCATTATTCCCCCTTCGATATCACTATCAGATTCAATATCTAGAAAAAGAGTAAATGCGAGCCCCTTTCCGTAATACGCTCTAATAATTGATTGGGTTTATCGTATAAATTGACCTTCCCAATTCTTAAAATATATATTTGTTTAGACTTGTGGATGGCATCCTCAAGACGAGCTTGTTGAAAATAATCTTCTTCTAAAACAAAAATATCTAACATGCTCAATACCTCCGTTTTATAACATTTCCTTTCAATAACTTGATGAATTAGCTACTTATAGAACGAATCCTATACTTTCATCTTGATTCTACAACTTTCGCTAATTTACGACAAATATTTTCAAAACATATTGAACAATATATTTATTCAACTCTTGAAACTAAAAAAACACCACCCTCAAAAGAGAGTGATGTTACGAATCTTAAGAAATATCCACATAGCGTCTTGCACCGCTATAGGTTACATAAGACAACCAGGTGTGGCCATCGGCTGTTATGACCTTGTCATAGCGAACGGACATGCCTTTATCATAGTAGGCTAACTCTGGGCTTGCAACGCTTGGTTGAGCCTTGATAGAGCTAGGTTTAGTAAAGGTATAGGTGCCAGTTGCCGCTAAGCTTGGACTTGCTGGTTGAGTAACTGCTGTTGCCTTACCATCAATGGCAATGTAACGACGGTTGCCTCCATGACTAACATAAGAGAGCCATGTATGACCATCTGCAGTCACTAATCTGTCATAGTTAACGGACATACCAGCATCATAGTAAGCCAACTCTGGACTT
>NZ_AZYW01000041.1:0-562 GCF_000517725.1 Streptococcus sp. SR4
TGTCTTGCTTACTGGGTTGTAATAGTTAACAACTTGGGCAGCTGTATTTTCGATGTCTGAACCACCAGGTACATCAGCTTTAACTGTTGCTGGAATATCAAACTTGTAGTAACGTCCAAATTCAAATTTAGTTGTATCAATGATTTGAGTATTTTCTGCGTCGCCAAGTGACTTAGTGAAGCCAGCTTTAAGGGTTGCAGTCATAACACCATTTTCAACTTTAATGTCAAATTTATCAGTGACATCAGCTCCAGTTACTGAATCGTAAGCTTTGATTGCTGAACCATCTACATCAACCTTAGTTTCATCGAAGTCATCAGTGATTCCTACAGTTTGAACGTTGTCTTTGTTAGCTGCGTCGAATTTAGTTGTATCCAACCATACTTGATAGTAGATCTTTTCGCCGCGTTTAACAGACTTAGTATTGATGTTTTCTGCTTCGTTGTTATCAGCTTTGTCAGCGTATGGGTTGGCATTAGTATCATTGTACTTGTCTGCCAACTCTGAATCGTCATCGAGAAGCTTGTTATCAGTGATAGAGAATTTAGCTGTATTCAATACA
>NZ_AZYW01000042.1:0-2730 GCF_000517725.1 Streptococcus sp. SR4
AGGTCGGTGTTAGCTTTGGAGAGTATATGGGAAATGGTGGCCAATGGATGAATGCCCCAGGTTATCAAACAACTCATACCCCTACCGAACACTCCGCACTATCTTTTAGCCCAGGACAAGCTGGAGCAGATCCAACCTATGGTCACATTGCCTTTGTGGAACAAGTCAAATCAGATGGCTCCATTCTTATCTCTGAATCAAACGTCAAAGGACTAGGAGTCGTTAGCTACCGTACTTTTGATGCAGATACAGCAAAACAATTTACATATGTCATAGGACATTGATATTTCAACTAAATTAGAATATAATTTAGTTTATCTTACAAATAATACGCTGAGGTTTACTATGAATAACAAATCAGTATCAATAGCTGATTCCAATATCCTTGATAAAACTGTAAATTTAAGTCCAGACGATGAGCAATTCATCTTGAATTGCTTGAAGACATCTGACAAACTACACACTATCTTTAATTATTTCAAAATTACTGAGTATAATTTTTATAAGATTTTTGTTGAATTTGAAGTCAAAAAAAATGGTTTTATATCGCTAAAATGTGAAGATAAGTCAGAAGAATTTATAGTTTTAAATTCATTACTTATCAGCTACCTTACAAGTAGTAGAACCCTAACAGATCTCTTAGAATCATTTGAACAAACTGACTTGATGGATGATCATTTTAAAAAGATATATGATACTAATTTCTACTATCAGCTTATGTATACATTAAGAAACTTTGCATTACACGGTCATATACCTATTTATTTCGATGGCTTAAGATATAGTTTTAACCTAGAATATATCCTTAAAGAAGGTGAAAATTTTAAATTTAGTAACTCTGCTAAAAGTACCTTAGAAAAAGTAAGGAATACAATCTTAGAGGATCGTTTTGATATTGCTAATATAGATTTTTACACTACCATTACAGAGTATCATCATAGTCTACTAATATCTACTAAGCACTTTTTTGAAGTGTATGAAAGTATCTTAAAAGGGAAATTTACTAAATACAAGGAATTAATTGAAAAATATAAAAATGACGATGACACACTGTATCTTAATTTAGGCAATGAAATTCACTCAAACTTCCCTAAGGATATATTGAAATGGATAAATTCTCTAGATAATTTTATTCAGGAAAGCTTATCCTTTTATGAACAACAATTTACTTAATATAGAACCGTATTATTACGGTTCTTTTTTATAAGGAGGACATTATGCAGGTAACATTACCAGAAGAACAGACACAAGAAATTCAAAAAATGATTGCAACTCTTATCAAAGATGAGATTCATCATTTCAAAGAAGATATGGGATTAGATACTCCATTTCTGAACAAAAAACAAACGTGCCATTATCTTGGAGTTTCACATAATACCCTTGATATCTGGATTGCAATGGGATTACCCTATATTCGAATTGGAAAATCCATTCGTTTCAGCAAAGAAAGTATCAATCAGTGGATGACTCGACTAGAGATAAGCGCATAAGGAGGCAAAAATGGGCATTTCAAAAACAAAAAATGGATCTTATAGGCTAAGGGTGTACATACCCGATGACGTCCAAGGAAAGTTAGGAATTGGTAAACGATTTGAAAAAAGATTCAAAACTCGCAGAGAGGCAAAGGAAGCAGAAATTAAGTTAGCTGTTGACATTGAAAATGCACGTTTAGGAAGATTTTCTACTTTATCTCAAAGAAAAGGAGACATCCTATTTAAAGATTTTTACAAAGACATTTGGCTAGAACCCTATAAAGCAGGACAAGCTACTGCTACTATTAAACCACCTACAGCAGTAACTGTCTTTCAAACAGAAAATCTCTTTCGTTTGCAAATTCTTCCAGTCCTAGGTAATTATTCTATTGATCATCTCAATGAAAATAAACAACTAGTTTTGTCACTTCTTACTCCACTATCGAATTCTTATGCCAACTTTAAATCCATTAGAGGGTACGTCAATTCTGTCTTGGACTGGGCAGAAGAGCTTGAATATATTCAAGTCAATAAGGTAAAAAAGACAATCAGTAGAATTAAAGCTAATAAAAAATTAGCCCTCAAAGAAAGTAAAAAGTTTGAAGACCTAGCATTAAATGAGGAAGAACTTAAACAATGGCTACAAGCATTTGATGACGATCTAAAAAATGATCGAATGGAATTAAAAGATTATGCTTTGTTCTATACGACATTCTTTTTATCAGATAGAAAATCAGAAACCTACGCTCTCCAATGGAAACATATCAATTTTGAAAAAAATGAAATTCTCATTGAACAAGCATTAGACAAATTCGGAAATGTTAAATCAACTAAAGGAAATAAAAAAACTCTATTTAAAGCACCTAAAGAACTAATGAATATCCTGACCGATTGGAAAATAGAACAAAAAAAGCAACTAAAGCTGTTTGGAATCAGACAGAATGAAAAGCAATTCGTTTTCACATACAATAATAGAACAAACGGTATTAACGTTCCACTTCATATTGATTATCTTAATCATCGAATGAATTCTATTCGAAGAAGACATCCGGAACTTCCTCCAGCATCTCCTCACAAATTAAGACACACCGGAGCAACTCTGGCAAGACAGGCTGGAACATCATTAAATGCTATTTCAGAAGCACTTACTCATAGTGACATCCAAATAACGAAGACTTATGTCAATACTACTGAAACAGTAAATCAAACAGCAGGAGAAATAGCCTTTAGAAGTCTCAAAAAGTAATAGGGTGAACTT
>NZ_AZYW01000043.1:0-6110 GCF_000517725.1 Streptococcus sp. SR4
AAGAAAAGGTTTCTTTTGAGACTTTTCTTGCAAAAACGATAGATTCGAGATCTTAAATCTCAACTTCTTCTAAACCTCGTGAGTCTAGGCGATAGATCTTTTGGCAGACTTGTCTGAGGTAGTTGACATCATGTGATACTGTAAGAATTGCCCCTGGATAGTTCTCGAAGAGCTGTCGGACTTGGGGTTGCGAGGTGGGTGAAAAATTTCTGGTTGGTTCATCTAGGATAAGCAGCTTAGGGCTTTCTAAGACCAGGTGCAGTAGGAGTAGTTTTCCTTTCTGTCCTCCAGATAAATCAGAGATTGCATGGTTCATTTCATCATGACTAAAGTTGAGGTTGGCGAGATGGGAGCTTATAACCTCTTGTTCAGACTTGTCGCCAGTCTTACTCAAAAACGCTATCGGTGACAAATCATTTTGCAAGATAGTATCGTAATGTTGGGGCATGTAGCCAATAGTCAGGTCGGTCTTCTGACTAAGTTTTTGGTAGAGATAGTGTAAGAGAGTGGATTTACCGCAGCCGTTATCTCCAACAATACCAATTTTTTCCTGCCCTTTCAAAGAAAGTTTGAGATGGTCAATAGTCAGGTGAGGAGCGATGTTTATCTGCTTTTCATCTAGATTTAAGAGATATTTTCCTTGAGGTAGAGGGTCGATATGAGAGAAGAAAAGTTCAATACTGTCTTCTTTATCAGGCATCTGTGTCATATCTTGGGCAAGGCGGTCGTAGCGTTTTTCTTGTGAGAGGATAGTTTTCATCTTTTTAGCAAGCAATCGTCCTTGCGTGCTGTCATGCGTATTTCGTAGGGTGGTTTGGACATTTTGTTTGATGCGGCGATGCTTGGCCATAGCTTTGTCGTAGGCTTTTTTCTCAGTTTTGGCTTGCTGCATCTGTTGTTGGTAGCTATCAGTGCGATGTTGGCTGTAGTTATCATAGTCGAGGTGTTCCACACTGGTCCTTGCCTGTTGACGACGTTTAAGGAGTTCCAGATGGATAATGGTATCAGCTGTCTGACTGAGTAAATCCTCGTCATGTGAGATGTAGACGATCGTTTTATCAGAGTGCTTGATAAAGTCTTTTAACCAAGTCATAGTAGTTAAATCCATATCGTTTGAAGGCTCATCAAGAAAAATGATGTCGTGGGGACGAGCTAATTCTCGGATGAGTTGAATTTTGAGTTTCTCACCACCTGATAGAGTGGAGATCAGCTGACTGCTAGCAAAACGCTCACTATCAAAACGAAGTTCATCAGCCAGACGATAGAGGGTGGCATAGTCTAGGTCATAAGTGTCCGCAAAGAAGTAGTCGTTAAGGGTTAGAGATTGCAAGTTATCCGAAATTTGTTGGGGAATATAGACCAGTGGGCTATCTGTTTTGTTAATAGTTCCCTCGTAAGACAGATGGTCAAAATGTGCTTTTGGATTGACCATAACGGCAAGGAGACTAGATTTTCCATTGCCTTCCTCCCCAATGATGGCGACTTTTTCGCCTGTAGCTATCGTTAGATTTAGATCATGAACAAGTTCACGCAAATCTTTGGTATGTGTTATGGTTAGGTGTTGAATCTGTATCATAGGACCTCCTAGGTCAGAGTGTTTGTGGATATTGTTTGAAGTAGTTTTTTACTTCAAACAATATCAAAGGTCAAAAAACAGTCCTACCTTATAAGATAGAACTGCCTTGAATCTAGCTAAAAAGCTCTCTAGGAGATAGTGATGGTGTGGACGCAAAAAAGCGCAGATACCATCAACAAGTTTTCTACAGAAAAAGAGCGCAAAAAAGACATGAAAACAATCTATCAAATAAAGCAGGTTTATTGTGAATAGACTTAGTTGTTCATGTCTCCATTTACCTCCGAATGTTACTTGTCTCGATTTTACGCTGTCTAACGGATTTTGTCAAATGAAAATCAAAAATCCAGCCCTCTTAGACCGCCGATGCACCTTATCAATAGTCCCCACCTATGCTATACTAGAAGTAATACTGAAAAATGGAGATTATTATGGAAAATAAGTTTGTAAAGAAGCCAACACCTAAGGGGGATAAGACAACAAAAATTTTTTTTATAGGTCTCTTAGTGGCATTGCTTTTTGTAATCGCAGGAACGGCTATCTTTTTTGCTGTGAGTGGTAGCAGTAAGGCTACCAAGGGCTCAGCCTCATCTAGCAAGTCAAGTACAACTGTCTATTCCGGCAGCAATGCAGAAGATCCCTTGTTTAAAATCACCCTGACAACCTTCGGGGATAATAAGGAATTTCTACTCGTGACACCAAATCCTGGTCATGATAGAAACATGTTTAACATTGTGGGGGTAGCTGGTCAATACCTAGTCACTCAAGAGTGCAAGGGTGATGTATCTGGTAAGAAAAATGCCAAGGGTGAAACTCTTTATAAATATGACTATTTTAATATCTATGTGTATGACACGGAAAAACCAAATCAGAAACCTAAACAAATTGACCTTTTGAAATTGGCTAAGAAAGCTGGGAATGAAGATTATTTAAACCAGGCAAGTCTAAGGCTTTTCATGCTTAATGACCAAGCCTACTTACAAATGCCTTTTGGTGCATCGTCAGCTGATTTTACTTCTAATAAAAAATACCTCAATCTCAAAACTCAAAAAATCGAGGAGATGAATATCTCAGCTAACTCGAATACTTTGGACTCGGAATTGGAGTACGCTAATGTTGATATGCGTAAGACTTTAGAGCCTTTTGGTCTTGAGATGTGGCCAGGTGCAACTAATGGTAAGGATTTTGATAATCCGTCTGGAACACCAATTGCGAGTCTACCTGCTCTTTATTACATTTCTGAAAAAGACAGGAGCCTCAATATGGATAGTACCAACTTTGCCAAAGAGCAAAAGGAAGCTTACGAAGCTGTTAAGACCAAACATGCTAGAATCTATACGCTTCCAAGTAAAATCAATAACGAAACCTGGTTCAATACCTTGCTCCATTGGATGGCACCTGAAGGGCAGGATGCCTACGAATTACCGGTTAGGGCTTTTAGACCGACTCAGGAAGAAGGTAAAGTCAAGTCCTATCAAGAATTGCAGTCTTGGAATGACAACCATATCAGAAAAAAATAGAGGAAGTTACCTCTGGAACCAATAAGATGATTAACCCAAGTATATGATGCTTGGTTTTTTTATTTTTTTGAAAATGTAGTGGGTGACTATGGTCGTGAAAGGCAATTATTAAATTGTATATCAATGATATATCGAGGGTGTTACAGAATCGGATGGTTTGTAATAAGAAGGCGAAAATTAGAATAAAAGTAAGAAAATCAGCCAATAAAATGAGTTAAATCCTCTCATAAGTCTAACATCTTCCGTGAAAAACATGAGAAAGTTAGGAATGAAAAGAAAATAAAATAGAAATTTGAAAACGGTATAAAGTAAATAAAATCAAGGGTTTTACACTTGTAAAGGTAAAAAACGAACAAAAGTTGTTAGGTAAATTGTCAGACAACTTGATTTTTTTTAAAAAAGTTAACTTAATCACTTGACCATAAATTGTCAGAATGTTAGAATGTAATAGAATCATGAGTTCAAGTATAGGATTCTTGTATACTCGTGACCTATAACTAACTATTTCATACAGAGGGAGACTTGAAATGAAAGACATTTTTAACAGACGCCAACGATTTTCATTGCGTAAATATTCGTTTGGTGTCGCTTCAGTCTTGCTAGGAACGGCACTCTTTGCTGCTCATACTGCACAGGCTGATGAAGTCACAGCACCCGATGCTTCTTCATCAAACCCTGGTTCATCAGTTGAGGGCGAAAGTTCGTCAGACCTGGTTGAGACGTCTACAGCATCAACAGCTCAAGCAGATCCTACTGCAGCTGTATCTTCAACTGATGCAACTGCGTCAACATTTAACTTGACGCCAGAAGCTTCAACAGATAAGGTTGCCGCAGAGACAACTGACAAACAAGCTACAGAAACTGCAAAACCTGAAGCAGCTAAACCAGCTTCAGAGACTGCAAAACCAACTGAGAAAGCTACTTCAGAAGCAGCTAAACCAGCTACAGCGGCATCTACAAATGCAGCCAGCAACAACGTTGAAACAACAGCTTCAACAACAGCAGCTTCAAACGCTTCAGCTACAGCAGCTAACCGTTCTGCAGCAACAGCAGCTCCAGTAGCTGAAGAAACAGCAGCAGCCGAAACTGCGGCAGCAACTACAAGTCTTAACACACGTGGTTCTGCACGTTTTTATTCTGTAGGATCAGCAGCAGATCGAAGTGCAACACTTGACCGCGCTGCAACTGATTTGACGAATGCTGGTGCTTTGGCAACAAGTCGTAGCCGTCGTAACCGTCGTGCCGCTACAGACCACAATAACGAGCCGGTTGCTGTAGCAACTTTCCTAAAAGACGGTGAAGTTGCTACACCTGATATGACGGATCCAAATGGTGCAAGTGTTCGTTCGCAAACTGTACCATCAGGCTATTCTGCTAAAGAAGGCGATGTATACACTTATAGTATTGTAGACCTTACTCGTTTCAATGAACGTTACAATACAAACTACTATGTACGTGCTTACAAGAGGTTTGATGCTTCAACAGATACGACTGTTGAATTGATGGATAAAAACACTGGCAATGTAGTAGAAACAAGAACGATTACAGCTTCTAGTGGTATTCAAAAATTCACGACTACCAAGTCTGCATCTAGGGGAGAATTAACTTTCCAAGTTGATTACGATCCAGGTACAGGAGCTGGCCCTGGTAAAACTGACCAACCATTCATTCAGTTTGGTTATGAAGTTGGAGCAAGTATTCAAGCTTTAGTTGCACCAGGACACAACCTTACGCCAGCTGAGAAAAAATTATACGATGACGTTTACGCTGCTCGTACATCAACGGATATTATTAACGTTGTAGAACCAGCTTATAACGGTCGTACGATTACGGATACTAATGCCAAGATTCCAGTATCAGTTAATAAAACAACTTACTATAAAGTAGTTGATAAAAACAATCCAACATTTAACGCTAATAAAACAGATAAAACTGTTCAAGACTACGTAGCAAATGGTAATGAAGTAGACTTAGCTTCATACACTCTTAAAGCTATGGAAGGTCAAAACTTCACAGCATCTGGAGAGCGCCAATTTGATGGGTACAAACTTTATCAAGCAGCTGATGCAAATGATCAATCAGGTTATGTAAGCCGTCCTTACACTGTTGGTACGAAATTCATGGACGCTGAGCGTGCAGGAATTAAACGTATTAAAGAAATTGTAGGTGAAGATGGAACTGTAGTTGTTCGCGTTTACTTACTAGATCCGAAACAACAAAACAAACGTTCTGATGGTACATTGAGCACTGATGGCTACATGTTGCTAGCAGAAACGAAACCAATTAAACCAGGTGATTACAACAAACAAGAATTAGCTGTTAAGAAATCACCTCTTAATACAATTGCTTTCACTGATAGTAAAGGTGTAACCTATGCAAATGGTAAGGAAGTTCCATTTGACTTCCAAAAAGCTGCTGGATACACACCGTATAAGACTGTCTTTGTTCCATTCTTGGGAGATAATATTGGACACCTTTCTCCAAACGAACAATTGGTTCGTGGGGTAAATGGTATTGGTACCAACGTTGACTTGCTCAACTCATTGACACCATATAAACAACCAATCTACTACTATGTTAAACAAGAACCTGTAACAGTAACTCCAGAAGTTGAAAAACAACTTGAAGGACGTGTACTTGTTGATGGTGAATTTAGCTTCAAGATTGAAAAAGATCAAGAAAATAAATCACTACCAGGATATGAAGAAACTGTCACTAACAAAAACGGCAAAGCAACATTTAGCAAATTAACCTTTAATAAAGTTGGTACATACACTTACACAATCACTGAGGTTAAAGGATCAGATACAAACGTCGATTACGATGGCATGACAGTTAAGATGACTGTTACTGTAACTGAGAACTCTAAAGGTGATTTGCAAGCTTCAGTTAAATACAGTGGTACTGGTGGATTCGCTTCAAGTGCAGATGATAAAGTCTTCAACAACTACGTTGTAGCTCCAGTTAAGACTAAATTTGACTTTAGCAAGGCTCTTGCAGGTCGTGAGTTGAAAGCC
>NZ_AZYW01000044.1:0-3564 GCF_000517725.1 Streptococcus sp. SR4
GGATGAAAATGGTAACACTATCAAACAATCTGTAACAGATGAATTTGGTCAACCAGTAGGTAAAGATTACGATACAGTAATTGATAACCGTCCTAAGACAATTGTTACTGCTGATGGTAAAGTTTACGAATTGGTACCACAAGGTAACTACCCAGTAGGTTCTGTAGATGGTGATGGTCACTTGACTACAACTGACCCAGTAACTGGTAAAGTTATCGAAGGTGATAAGAACGTAACTTACGTTTACAAACTTGTCGATACAACTCCAGAAAAACCAGTAACACCAACTCCAGGTAAACCTGAACAACCAACTCCAGGTAAACCAGTTGATCCAGCTCCTAAAGCTCCAGCTAAGGCTACTCCAGTTAAACCTGCACAAGAAATGGCACAATTGCCAAATACTGGTGAAGAGTCTAACGTAGCAGCTACAGCAGCTCTTGGATTGCTTGCAACTGCATCTGGATTGGCACTTGCGGCAAAACGCAAAAAAACTGAGGAATAATATTCCTTCGACTTACCCCTAAAACTTATGAGTGACTAGTCCTAATAAAAACTAACTACTCTTAAGTAAGAATAAGCCGATTAGCTTCGTTCTAAAAAAGACACATTCCGATATGGGATGTGTCTTTTTGTCGTGTTTGAAAATGAGAGAGGCTATCTTAAACGTTAGTCTAAGTCTCATTTAGGCTTAGTATTAGAGAGTAAAGGCTTAGTTTAGTAAGCTAAAATCTTAGATGTGGAAGAAGTATACTTTGAATTTTAAGACAACTTTCAGTTTTGTTTTACAAAATGTAAGGTGGGTGGAAATGCTATGAAAAAAGTATTTTCAGTATTTATACAGCATAAAGCGTCTGCAATCTTTTTTGAGGGAAATAAGAGTTTGTATTAGAGCTTACAAGATTTTTATGATAAAATTTATCGGTGAGTTTTAATTCATAAAACAAGAATGGAGTAGATATGTTTTTTAGAAGGAACGAAGGGGAATATCGCGAAACTGATCGCGTGACTCGTTTTAAATTGATTAAATCAGGTAAGCAATGGCTTCGTGCTGCGACATCCAACTTTGGACTTTTCAAGGTTGTTAAAGGTGGGGCAGACGCACCATCAGTTTCAGCACAGAGTGTCGAGGAGAAAACACCGCTTCTCTCAGGGCAATCTCTCCTTAAAGGAATTGCAGCGGCGGGAGCAGTGGCTGGAGGCGCAGTGGCAACTTATACAGCCCAAGCGGAAGAAACGACAACTCCAGCTTTGGAAAGCCAAGTAACTGCTAATCAAGATGTGGCAGTCAACTCTGAGTCAGTTGTATTGAGTGCGGCGCCAGCTTCGGAAGCTTCAGCAGTAGCATCAACAAGCCAAGAGTCTACAAGCTCTTCAGTAGATGCTCAAGCAAGCACGGAAGCATCAGTTTCAGTATCACAATCTGTCTCTCAATCTATTTCTGCTGAATTGTCACAGGCTATTTCAGAATCTGCATCACTCAGCAAGGAGTACTCAACTTCTGATAGCCAGTCAGAAACTGAAAGCACAAGTGGTTCAAACTCAGACTCAGCTTCTGATTCAGCAACTTCAACGAGCTCAGTTGCTTCAGAAAATGCAAGCCAAGAGGATGAGAAAACTGTCTTGGATCAAAACGTTTCAGAAGCGGAATTGCTCGTTAATATCGCTAAAAACTACCAAGCAAAATTGACAGATACAGCGACTAAGGCTGAAATCCAAACGGCTATTACAACAGTTCAAGAAGAAGTCACTAAGTCAACAACATTGATTGCGGCATCAGCAACAAACGCAGCTTACGAAGAACAGCGTGAGCGTCTTGGTAATGCCGTCGATAACATGATGACCAAGCTTACAAATGCTGGTTTCAATGGAAACTCTACAGTGAATGGCACTCCCGCTATCACTTCAAACCTTAACCTAGCGACTGGTGAGACTAAGGTTTATACAGGAACTGGAACAGACTCAAACTATAATGTTCCAATTTACTATACATTGAAAGTGACAAATGACGGGACAAATCTGAATTTTGTCTACACTGTTTCCTATGTTAATCCTGCAACATCAACCCTTGGGAATATTTCAAGAATGTCTCCTGGATATTCTATCTATAATACAGGAACATCAACACAAACGATGTTTACCCTTGGTAAAGGACTTGGGACACCTTCAAATGTAACAAACTACATTACAGATTCGAGTGGTAATCAAGTTGCTACTCCAAAGTCTAATACTTCAACAGTTACGAAACAAGGTGATGGCTTTACTTGGGGTAATGGTTACCAAATGAATGGTACTCAGGCTAAGAAAAGTTATGGTTTAACATCGACTTGGACTGCTAAAATCACTGGTGATGATACATCCTTCACATTCTCGCCTTATGCAGGTAAGACTGATACGATTGCCGTTAACTTCTTTAATGGTAATCAGGTTATCGAGTCTGAATCTGAAGCTGATACAACGAGTGCATCTCTAAGTACTTCTCAAAGCCTCGTAGAAAGTGCTTCAACAGTAGAGTCAGAATCTGTATCAACAAGTAAGGTAGAATCTGCATCGGTTTCAGCATCTGAGTCAGAGGTTGTTTCATCTTCTCTTTCTGTATCAGAGGAAGCATCAGCATCTCTTTCAGAGAGTATCTCAGAAAGCCTTCTTGAAAGTGCCTCAACAAGTGCTTCAGTGAGCGCATCACAGTTGGAGTCAAATTCAGTCTCTGCTTCAGAGAGCGCCTCAACGTCAACATCTCAGTCTGAGTCGAACTCAACTTCAGCGTCAGTCAGTGCGTCAACTTCAGCTTCACAATCAGTCTCAAATTATGAGTCAGCCTCAACAAGTGAGTCAGTGTCTGAATCACAGTCAGTGTCAAACTCAGAGTCAGCTTCAGAGAGCGAATCAACGTCGACATCACAGTCTGAATCAAACTCAGAGTCAGCGTCAGTCAGTGCGTCAGTAAGCGAATCACAATCAGTGTCTAATTCTGCATCAGCATCAGAGAGTGCTTCTGTATCAGAATCACAGTCTGTTTCAAACTCAGAATCAGCGTCAGAAAGTGAATCAACGTCGACATCGCAGTCTGAATCGAATTCAGAGTCAGCGTCAGTAAGTGCATCAGTTTCTGAATCACAATCAGTTTCAACGTCAGAGTCAGCATCAGTAAGTGAATCAGTTTCAGAATCACAATCTGTCTCAAATTCAGAATCAGCATCAGAGAGTGCTTCTGTATCAGAATCACAGTCAGTGTCTAACTCAGAGTCAGCGTCAGAAAGTGCGTCAGTTTCAGAATCACAATCAGTGTCTAACTCAGAATCAGCGTCAGAGAGTGCATCAGTGTCTGAATCACAGTCTGTTTCAAACTCAGAGTCAGCGTCAGAGAGTGCATCAGTTTCAGAATCACAATCTGTTTCAACGTCAGAGTCAGCATCAGTAAGTGAATCAGTTTCAGAATCACAATCCGTGTCTAACTCAGAGTCAGCGTCAGAAAGTGAATCAGTCTCAGAATCACAATCCGTGTCTAATTCAGAGTCTGCTTCAGAAAGTGCTTCTGTATCAGAATCACAATCAGTGTCTAATTCA
>NZ_AZYW01000045.1:0-513 GCF_000517725.1 Streptococcus sp. SR4
AAAGCTGAAGTAACAATCACTGTTACTAAGGAAGGTCACGTTCTTAAAGCAACAAACACCCTTCCAGCAGATACAGAATTCAACAACACATTCACACCTGCTGCAACACAAGCACAATTCCGCTTCACAAAACGTTTGGAAGGTAAGACTCTTGAAGCTAATGCCTTCACATTCGAATTGCTTGAAAACGGTAATGTGATTCAAACTAAACAAAATGCGGCTGATGGTTCAATTCAATTTGACCCAATCTCATATGCAACTGTAGGTACACACACTTACACTGTACGTGAAAAAGCTGGAACAGATACAAACATTGATTACGATTCAATGAACGCAGTTGTGACTGTAAATGTCACAAAAGACGCTCAAACAGGTCTTTTGAACGCTGCCGTTACAATGCCAGCTGATACTGAGTTCAACAACTTTGCTGTAGCTCCAGTTAAGACTAAGTTTGACTTTAGCAAGGCTCTCGCAGGTCGTGAGTTGAAAGCCGGTGAATTTAGCTTTGTATTG
>NZ_AZYW01000046.1:0-151279 GCF_000517725.1 Streptococcus sp. SR4
GAGCCTATTAAACACAAAAGTCACCCATGTGAGTTCTTGCCAGAAGCTGAAGTTAATCCTTCAACCTGGAAAACCCGCAGAGGTGACTTTTTCTATACATCTCGATTTTTCTGGCAATAATCATTAACCGATAAATATGTCTGTGAATCACCCAGCGACTCCGCTATGTCCATAATCCGCGGTGGTAGTAATCCCACTCGCTGGACAAGTTCGTGATCGCTGAACAATTCCCGTGGACTGCCGGCGAAGCCAAACTTCCCGTGTTCCATAACATACACCGACTCAAACTCGGCGGCGACCCAATCCATGTCATGGGTGATGGTCACAACTTGGTGGCCCGAATCAGCCAACTGATGGAAAATTTCGGTCAACTTGCGTCGGCTTTCCCAATCAAGCGACATCATCGGCTCATCAAATAAATAAATCGCCGGATCCACTGCCAAAACTGTGGCAACGCTCAACAGCTTGCGTTCCGACAATGACAGGTCATATGGACTTTCAGCTATTTTATCATCCAAGCCAACTCTTTTTAGAGCCGCTAAAGCCCGCCTCGTAATCGTGTCGTGGTCATCCATGACCTGCGCGACACTCCACTCCACCTCTCGTTGAACGGTCGGGTTGAAAAGCTGATCGTCAGGATTCTGAAAAGTAATCCCAACCTTCAGTAACTTTTCGACTGGTTTAAGATCATTAAAATTTTCTCCATCGATCTTAATCACACCGGTTTGTGGTGTCAGCAAGCCCGTCAACAATTTGAAGAGCGTTGATTTGCCGGCACCATTTTGGCCGACAATCGCCACCATCGGATCGGCGAAGTGTTTGTCTTCAACATCCAAGCTAAAGGACCGTTCCGGATAAGTGAACGTCAGGTTGTTCAGTTCAATTGTGGACATAACGAACCTCCTTCAGATCAGCGTAATTCACCGGATACCGGCCATCAGCCAAGTGCCAATCCATTTTTTGAGCAAGTTGCTGGATTGTCGGGGCTGGAATCTGCCAGTCAGCTGCCAAATGATTAAACACCTCACCCGGCCTGCCCTGGGCTACCATTTGACCCTCGTGCAGCACCCACACAACGTCGGCGACTTCGCACAAATCGTCAATTTCACTGGTGACAATGAAGACAGTCGTCTCTTTGACTTGGGCCAGCCATTGGAAAAATTGTCGGCGGCCAAGGGGATCCATCTGACTGGTCGGATCATCCATAATCAAAACAGCCGGGTTAGCCGCAATCGCCGTGGCAATTGCCAACCGCTGGCTCTGACCACCGGAAAGGCTCTCGGGACGCAAATTCAGCTGTTCAATCAGCCCCATTTGCGTGGCAACTTCTTCAACCCGTTTTTGAATCAGTCCTTCAGCCATTCCCTGATTAATCAAGTCAAAGGCGATTTCATCGGCAACCGTGTCTGCCAACCCGCTTAGTTGGCCAGCTGGATTTTGCAGTACAACTCCATTCATGGCATTATAAACGGGCCAATTGTCGGACACTCGCTGGCCAAACATGTGCCAGTCGCCCTCAATCTCAGCAGACACAATTTTGGGAATGACCCCTGCTAGCACATGGCACAAAGTCGATTTGCCGGAGTGGCTATTCCCGATAATCCCAACCACCTGGCCGGTATGAACCTCCGCGTTAATCTGACGCAGTTGTGGTTGCTCAGTACCCGGATAACGGGTAGTCAAATTTTCAATTACAATCCGTTTATCTTCGTCCATATCTTCCACCCAATCAATAAAATTGCCAATCCAGTCAGACCAATGTGCAGCGTCCGCGACAGGCGATACACGCGCTGGGAGGTTCTGACAGTCCGGTTGAGATTATCAAAACCTCTCAGTTGGAGAGAAATCGACCGCGTCATCGATTGATCCAAGGTCTTAATCACCAATGGAATTAGAACCGGCAGGACTGACTTTAATTTCTGAATCAACGTTTTTTGCGGATTGGTTCCGCGAACTTTTTGAGCCTGCTGGATTTTCCGCATATTTCGCATCATTTCCGGTAAAATATAACACACCGACATCAGAACGTAGACGGTTTTATAAGACAATCCGGACATTTCCAAATAGGCCGCGTTTTCTGAAATACTCGTGGTCACCATAAAAAAGCCACTGGTCAAAATAATCACCAATACTCGACAACCCAGAGTGGTGGCGTAAATCAGGCCTTCTTTGTAGAACGACACCCCAAGCACAGAAAACAGCACAGTTTGATTCCGACTGTAAAATAACCCTTGGATGATCAGCATGGTGCAAATCAGAAACAGGCTGAATCCTAGCGCCTTAAAGATGGTAGAACTCAATTTGGAAAATAACAATAGCAGTGTTGCGACAAGAATTAATCCGGCCTGAAGCAATAAATTCATACTGGTAAAGCTCAACAACGTCATGTCCAAGATGAACAAGAGCTTAGTAATCGGATCGATCACCTGGTACCACTTGAGCTTGACCCGTGGCGCTCCAGAAATCAATGTTTGATCAGTCATCATTTATCACCGCTAAAGAAGTGCACCATCCGCTTCGGCAGCTGACGATAGATGAAGAATGCGAGGTAGGCCACGCAGACTTTATCCAAAATATCCAAGACAAACTCATCGGTAAATGAGGCCAGCCACACTGGTGCATGATTGGCGACCATTACCGCAAACAATGAGTCACCCCAAGCGATACCGGTCTGACCACCCCAAAAGATGACGTTGAGTGGCGTTGAAATGACAGCTGAAACGAAGGCAATAATAATAGCAGAAACAAATACTCGTCGCGCTGACGAGAACCACCCATTGGCGTGCAAAACTCCGACAGCAATCCCAATTCCGATGCTGGTAATCGCATACACGGTTGAAATTGGCGATAAGGTAAGCCCATAGATCACGTTGTTGATGAAACCACTGATGGCACCGGCAACCGGCCCAGCCAACATGCTGGCAAGAAAGGTTCCCAAAGACCCCAGCCAAACGGGTAACTTTAACCCCTCCGCCAAGGCTTTGGCAACATAGTTAATCCCCACGGCAGCGGGAATCAAAGTCATGGTGGCAGCACTTAACTTAAATTTCCACATACTGGTACGATGAATCGGTTCTGTTTTCATAATCTTCTCCTTTTGTTTTTAAAGAGCCGTGTCAGGAATGACTTTCGGACGCAACGCTCTATAGAATAGTTATTAGAACCATATAGTCACTTTACCATACCATCCGTAGTCGACATGAGTTAATATAGTAAAATTACTATTTTTAAAAGTTCATAGTCTTATAATACGCTTATTTTCAAAATTGTCAAGTCTTTTCTGAAAATTCTTTAAAAAATGTTGTGAAATTTAAAATGCCTAGCTGAGCTAGACATCTTTCGACTGGGATTTTGTTTTCATTACTGTCACTAATACTTCTACGTTTTCGTAATCGACAGAAATTTAGTCCATGACATAAATTTCTCCACGACTATAGAGGGCAGCCTTTCCTGCAAGATAAATCCGATTGCCCTCCAAACGACAAATGAGAAGTCCACTTCTCTCAGAAGCTTGGTAGGCCCTAAAATCTTCTTGTGCCAACTTATTAGCCCACAAAGGAATGACATGACAGTGTCCTGAGCCACAGACTGGATCTTCCTTGACTGATAATTTTGGAGCGAAACTTCGTGTGACAGTATCATACTTGCTTCCTTTGGCAGTGATATTCAGGAGGAGCCCCTCTAAATCTTTTACTTTATCAATATCTGGATTTGCATTAATGACATCATTTTCATGAGGTAAGACACAAACTAGATCTCTTCCAAGCCATGCTTCAAGCGGACGGACGCCGATTGCTTCTTCCATCTCACTTGTGACCGCAACCTGTTGCATGGAATATGCTGGAAAATTCAGCTCAAAGTACTCACCTTTTTTGGTAACTAAAAGTTCCCCACTCTGTGTTGCAAAAGTTAAACTTTCAACATCCTTTTCAATAAATCGAAAGAGAACAAAGGCTGTTGCCAAGGTAGCATGACCACACAAATCGATTTCCCCACCGGGAGTAAACCAACGTAATTCATAGTGGTCACCATTTTTAACCGTAAAAGCTGTCTCTGAAAGATTATTTTCTTTAGCAATATTCTGTAAAGTATCATCTGACAACCATTTATCTAGAAGACAAACAGCCGCCGGGTTCCCTTTGAAAACAGAATCTGTAAAAGCATCGACGATAAATTGTTGGATGGTATATTGACTCATTGACATAGACAGCTCCTTAAATTGTTAACCTTGTTTTAAAACTACAAGTGAGTGTAGAAAATTTAGTAAATAATCAAATTAAATTATTTCTTGTCCATCTACACCTTACCCCTTAAACCACTCCATCCCTGGAGAATCCAGTATAATTTTGGTCAATTGTTGTGGGCTTTCTTGAGTCCCATTGATAATCCAGTCGACAATAAGTCCTGTCAAACCAGAAACATACATGGTAATAGCATAGCGCTCTGGCATTTGATAAGCTGCCACAATGACTGGTCGAGAACGTGGTGTTGACTCAATCATCCCCAAAATAAAAGAACGAATGTTGTCTGCAAAACGAAAGCTTGGATTTTTTGCAATTTCAGAAAAAAAAGCACTGTTCTCTTGGAAATAAGACAAGATGGCTTCTAAGGCTTCTTTGGGATAAGAGGTTTCTTTCCTTAAAATCATACGAACCGTCGTTATGGTTTCTTCTTTTAATTGCTCTAAAAAATCCTGTTTATCTAGGTAGTGCAGATAAAATGTCGAGCGGTTAACACCCGCTTTTTTGGTTAACTGACTAATCGTAATATCCTCTAAGTTTCTTGTCGCTAAAAGCTGAATGAAGGCTTCTTTAATATCTGACTTAGTTGTCGTTTGTCTCTGCTGCATACAAACCCCTTGTTTCTACATATTGTTGATTAAAGTATATCTTGATTTTTGTAATTGTCAACCATCATCAAGGATTTTCATTTATTAATATCACTTTCGTATCCTTATTTCAACACATTGTTGTTTTTTGTTGTAGCAATCGTATTAAAAAAATCATAAAATAACGTTCGTAATCATTCAACAGGTTGTTGTTTTAGCAGCCGATAACTTTTAAAGGAGACAAATACACATGGCGTATATTGAAATGAAACATAGTTACAAACGGTATAAAACAGGTGATGTGGAAATCATCGCAAACAATGATATCACATTCGAGATCGAAAAAGGGGAGTTAGTGATTATACTCGGTTCTTCTGGGGCAGGAAAATCAACTGTTCTCAATATTCTTGGTGGTATGGATACCAATGATGAAGGAAAGGTCATCATCGATGGGAAAGACATCTCCAATTTTAATGCGAAACAATTAACAGCTTATCGCAGAGACGATGTCGGATTCGTCTTTCAATTCTATAACTTGGTCTCAAACTTAACGGCCAAAGAAAATGTAGAGTTGGCTTCTGAAATTGTCGCGGATGCTAAAGATGCGGAACAAACTTTGATTGATGTTGGTCTAGGAAAACGCATCAACAACTTCCCTGCACAATTGTCTGGTGGTGAACAACAACGAGTAGCTATTGCTCGCGCCGTCGCAAAAAATCCTAAAATTCTCCTATGTGACGAACCTACAGGAGCCCTGGATTACAATACTGGAAAACAGGTCTTGAAGATTCTCCAAGATAAGGCTCGCAATGAAGGAGCTACTGTTATCATTGTCACCCACAACGGGGCGCTTGCCCCGATTGCTGATCGTGTGATTCATATGCATGATGCGCGTGTTCAAAGTATTGAACTCAATGCAACTCCACAAGATATTGATAGCCTCGAATACTAGAAAGGATATCTCATGAATCGTAAAACTTATTGGAAAGATGTCAGAAAGTCTTTCTCTAGTTCTAAAGGACGGGTGGTTTCTATTGCTTCACTCATGGCCTTGGGTTCTTTCGCTCTTGTGGGTCTAAAGGTGACCACCCCCGATATGCAACACACGGCAACAAGCTATTTCACTAAACACCAAACAGCTGACCTCACAGTTACTGGTAGCTATGGACTTAACCAGTCGGATCAAGACCTCTTAAATCAAGTCTCATCAGAGGCAAACATTGAGTACGGTTACTTTAAAGATGTCGTTCTGAAAGATTCCACTGATGCCTTTCGATTATTTTCAAAACCAAAAGATATCTCAACTTATGAGGTTGTAAAAGGAAAACTTCCAAGTAAGCAAGGTGAAATTGCTCTTTCTTCAGTCTATCAAGACAAATATAAGATTGGTGACAAGATCTCGTTTTCTGAAAAAGAAGGTGACAATGGTAAGGATGTCTTAAAAGAACACACCTTTACCATCACTGGCTTTGTTCAGTCATCTGAAATCTTATCAAGTGTTGATCTCGGTTCATCTACAGCTGGTAGTGGGGAACTCAAAGGTTATGCGGTTGTCCCTGAATCTAGTTTTGATTCCGACGTCTACATGATTGCACGCTTAGCTTACAAAGACGTCAGTACTGCTAACCCCTATACCCAGGATTACACTGACAAGGTTTCCAAACACGAGGATGAGCTCGAAAAATTAGTAAAAAATCAACCTGCTAACCGTTTGAAAGAATTAAAAGCTGATCCACAGGCTGAGATTGACCAACAAACAAGTCAACTTCAAACGGCAGAGACTGAACTTAACAAGAAACTAGAACAAGCAAAAGCGAGCGGTCAGGATAAGAATCCTCTTGTCCAGGGACAATTGACACAAGCACAAGATGAAATCGCTGAAAAGAAGGAGCAAATAAAGGAAGCTCAAGAAAAACTCGATAGCATTGCTGAACCAAGCTACGATGTCTACACACGTCGTGAAGCTCCTTGGTCAGAAGGGTACGTTTCATATGAGACCAACGCTTCTGTTTTTCAGAACCTCAGTAATATCTTCCCTGTTATCCTCTATTTTATTGCTGCCTTGGTTACCTTTGTAACAATGGGACGCTTCGTCGAAGAAGAACGGATTAAGGCAGGGACATTAAAAGCTCTCGGTTACCAAAGCAAGGACATCATCCGTAAATTTATTATTTATGGATTTGTGACGAGTATGATTGGTACTGCTATTGGGGTTGCTGCAGGTCACATTCTCCTTCCAACTATCATATACAATAGTTATAAAGAGCGAATCCTCCTCGCACCGATTGAGTTACACTTCTATCCGTTTAAGACTCTTCTAGCAATTGTGCTTGGTCTTTTGTCCACAGTTCTTCCTGCCTTTATGGTAGCCAAGCGCGAATTAGGTGAAAAACCAGCCCAACTTCTTCTTCCAAAACCTCCAACATCTGGTTCTAAAATTCTTCTGGAGCGCATCACCCCACTTTGGAACCGGATGAACTTTACACAAAAAGTCACTGCCCGTAATATTTTCCGCTACAAGCAACGGATGTTCATGACTATTTTTGGTGTCTGCGGTTCCATCGCACTTCTCTTTGCTGGACTCGGTATTCGTTCTTCTATCGGAGACCTTAACACACGCCAATTCCCTAACATCATTCGCTATGATATGATTGTCGCAAACAAGGATCATCTAGATGAGCAGGAAAAGGAAAACATCCAAAAATTAATTAACGATAGCAAGGTCAAGGAACATCTTTCTATTCATTACGAAATGCTTTCAAAAGAGGCAGGAACTAATAACGATCGTCAAGATATCACAACCCTTGTGGTCAAAGACAAGGATCAAGAAACTCTACAACATTACATCAAGCTCAATAATCGTGAAACTGGTCAAAAACTCGAATTGACCGACAAAGGGATTATTATTTCTGAGAAATTGGCAGACTTAGCTGGCGTTTCTGTAGGAGATGAGTTAACCGTTCAAAATAGTCAAGACAAGGATATCAAACTCAAAGTTGCTGGTATTTCTGAAATGTATATGGGCCACTTCATCTTTATGAATGAAACTACTTACAGAAATGCTTTTGGTAAAGAGGCGAGCCAAAACGCTACTATTCTAACACTGAAGAATCACTCAGACAAAAACGTTGAGCAAACAGCTAGTCAATTTATGGAGCTTGATGGTGTCAAAGGTGTTGTTCAAAATACTACTCTAAAGGCACAAATCAAGACCATCGTCAACTCCCTTAGCCGTGTTATGGCAGTATTGATTGGGATTTCTGTTCTTCTTGCTTTAGTTGTTCTCTTTAATTTGACAAATATCAATGTGGCAGAACGTATCCGTGAGTTATCAACCATTAAGGTTCTAGGCTTCTTTGACAAAGAAGTGACATTCTACATCTATCGAGAAACCATTTATCTCTCTATCATTGGTATCTTGGTCGGATTCGGACTTGGTTTGGGATTGCATCAATACATGGTAGAGGTTATCCCTCCTGAAAATATCATGTTCAATCCAGGTCTGAGCTGGCTCATCTATGATATTCCAACACTTGTAGTTATTGTCATTCTGACAGGTCTCGGTATTTTTGTGAACCAACACCTTAAGAAAGTCAATATGCTCGAAGCCCTAAAATCTGTTGAGTAACATACGATTTAAGCTAATAAAGTAGAGCTAAAGTACAAGGATAACTTCCCTGTTCTAGACAAACGTCATTGTGGGCGTTTGTCTTTTTTATTTTTTAAATGATTTACTTTATCATCTGGTATTTCCATCCAAAAATCTGATTTGGAGCAAAATAAAAAGGGATATTCGCTATTCATTTCACCAATTTTTTGATAGTGAACAAGGAGACACATTCTTTTGGATGACTCTTATACTCCAGTCATCTATGTCATGTAAATACAATAGTCCAGACAAGGGCATGATGGAATCCTTCTTTAGTATTTAAAAATCGGAAATGTTTTATGGTTATGAGAAGACGTTTAAGTCAATTGAGCATTTGGAACAAGCTATTGTAGACTATATTAATTATGACAACAACAAACGCATTAAGATAAAACTAAAAGGACTTAGTCCTGTGCAATACAGAACTAAATCCTTTGCTTAAATAAATTGTCTAACTTTAGGTTAGTACAAAATCAGTTTCTTTTGTGGAGTCAAAGGACTACTGTCCTAGGCTCTTTTTATCGTAACCAACTTTCGTCTAACTGGCCTTTACTTTTGCCAAAAGCTTTCCCATGTTCATCAATGACAGCATGAATCTCTTGGCATTGTTTAAGAGTGAGGCCTTCCAAAACGTTACCATAAACAGCGTGCATGTCATTATAGGTATCAAAGTTTCCAAATCCTAAGCGTCGAAAAAGTCTTCTCGCATATTCATCAGAAATAAAAACTGGACGATCAAAAAGATAAAGTAAAAGTGCATCTGCAGTCTCTGGTCCAATCCCTTTTAACTCCAAAAGTTGCTTCCGTAAATCTTCTGTTCCAATCTTAGACAGAACCTCAAAACCACCAACTTCTCTTAACCAGATCAAAAGTCCCCTAATCGTTTGAGATTTTTGCTTAAAAAATCCAGCAGGTCGAATACGTTCCTGTAACTCTTCTAGCGGTAAAGCCAGGATAGCCTCAACTGTCATGACATCCATTAGACCAGCTAAAGCCAACTTAGCATTCTTCTCTGTTGTTCGCTGAATCAGAATAGTCGATACCAAGTCTTCAATCTTGTTATCCGATTGCCACCAATTTTGTTCTCCATAGTGCTTACAGAGTCGCAGAAGAGTTTCTTGTGTTTTTTCTTGCTTGATCATTTCTTCAATAATCCCTGTTTTACCAAAAATTCACGTGCGACTTTAGCAGCAGGTTTTCCTTCTACTCCCACTTGGTAGTTCATTTGGCTCATTTGGCTCATTTGGCTCTCTGTGATTTTACCAGATAACTTATTAAGAATACCTTCCAATTCTGGATGTTTCTTAAGAAGAGCTTCTTTCATGAGGGGTGCTCCTTGGTAAGGTGGGAAGAGGTGTTGGTCATCCTCTAGAACAACTAAATCATATTGAGCAATTTCTGGGTCTGTTGAATAGGCATCTGTTATTTGGATGTTGCCTTGTTGGATTGCCTCATAGCGAAGTGCCGGCTCCATGGTAGCTACATTAAGATTTAGTCCATAAACTGATTGAAGTCCTTTGTTTCCGTCCTCACGGTCGTTAAATTCCAACGTGAAACCAGCTTTGAGCTTGTCCTGAACTTTCTTGAGATCAGAAATCGTCTTCAGATGATACTCTTTCGCAATACTTTTCGGAACAGCAATTGCATAGGTGTTTTGATAAGCCATGGGTTTGAGCAAAGCTAGACTATCTTGTTTCTTTATACCATCACGCGCAACCTCGAAAACTTCTTTGGAGTCGTTGCTGACTTTAGGAGCTGGCTGCAAGAGAGAGCTTGTAATGGTCCCTGTAAATTCTGGATAGATATCAATATCACCCTTTTTAAGCGCTTGATAAAGGAAATCTGTCTTCCCAAAGTTAGGCTTAACCGTCACCGTCATGTCACTATTTTCCTCAATGAGAAGCTTGTACATATTCATGAGAATCTCTGGCTCAGGTCCCAATTTACCAGCTATGACTAGATTTTCTTTCTCTTTCTGAGGCATCATGCTTGGTGCGTAACTTGCTCCCAAACCAAGCACCATGATAGCGAAAGCTGCAAAAATCGTGCGTAACTTGGCCTTTTCCATCCATTTTAGAACAATATTGAATAAAATAGCAAGAACCGCTGAAGAAATGGCCCCAATCAGAATCAAGCTATAATTTCTTCGATCAATACCTAGAAGGATAAAGGAACCAAGTCCTCCAGCCCCAATCAAGGCTGCCAAGGTCGCTGTCCCTATAATCATTACAGCAGAAGTCCTTACCCCTGACATCACCACAGGCATAGCCAGTGGAATCTCGAACTTCTTGAGGCGCTCCCACTTGGTCATCCCAAAGGCAATACCAGCTTCTTCCAAACTAGGGTCAATCCCACGCAATCCTGTAATAGTATTTTGCAAAATTGGGAATATCGCATAAATGACTAGAGCTGTTAAAGCAGGAAGCGTTCCAATTCCCATAATAGGGATAAAGAGTCCCAGAAGGGCCATGGAAGGGATGGTTTGAAAGACACCAGCGAGTTGCAAGACCCAGTTACTCGCACGTTCGCGCGTGCTAAGATAAATGGCCAAAGGAATTGAGAGGAAAATGGCAATAATTAAGGTCAAAAGAGACAATTGTAAGTGCTGTCCGAGGGCCGTTAACCAGTCCCCAAAACGTTCTTGAAAAGTTGAAATCAAATTAGACATGAAGGCTACCTCCAAACAAGTTTGCTACAAAGTCTGTCGCAGGAGCTTCTAAAATTGTTTCAGGTTCTGCCACCTGACGAATTTCCCCATCCTGCAAAACTGCAATTCGATCCCCTAATTTTAAGGCCTCGTCCGTATCATGTGTTACGAAGATGGTCGTCATGCCGAATTCTTTATGTAAGGCCTTGGTCAATTCTTGCAACTGCTTGCGAGAGATGGCATCCAAAGCTGAAAAAGGTTCGTCCATCAATAGAATTTTGGGTTCCCCAATGATAGCTCGCACAATGCCAATCCGCTGTTGCTCCCCACCAGATAATTCACTAGGCATGCGCTTTGCATACTCTGCAGCAGGCAGGCCAACCTTATCCAAGAGTTCTTCTGTTTTAGAAGCGATTTGTTCTTTAGTCCAGCCCTTCATCTCAGGAATGAGAGCAATATTTTCCGCAACTGTCAAGTTTGGAAATAGGGCAATAGCTTGAAGGACATAGCCGGTACTGAGACGTAACTCCCGTTCATCATAGTCCTTAATGCGTTTTCCATCCATATAGATATTGCCATCTGTCGGCTCCAAAAGACGGTTAATCATCTTAATCATGGTGGTCTTACCAGATCCTGAAGGACCCACTAGCACCATGAATTCTCCATTTTCAATACGGAGATTGACATCTTTCAAAATGTCCTTTTCCGTGTAGCGCAAGGCTACATGTTTGTATTCAATCATTTAATCTTCCTCAATAAGTTTTCTGTCTCTAAGAATATCCAATAAGCTACTTGCTGGACGTCCTAAGACTTTTTCGACATCTGTTGAAACTCCAGCTTGTTCCCCAACTTTGATAGCTGTATAGGTACTGACCCAAGCATCGTACTCCCAGTTTTGTGCTGGCTATTTTTTCCGTGACTCATAGGCCTCTTCTACCGATTCGTCTACATACGTGATGGCATTACCGGTCTCTTTTGAGAGAAGCTCTACGATTTCTTCCATAGAAAGATCCTCTGGTCCTGTTAGATTCAAGGTTTGATTTTCCCATTCCTTAGGGTTTAAGAGAATCTCTGCTGCGACCCTAGAAGTGTCCTTACGAGCAACAGCTGACACACGGCCCCTGCCAGCCGGACCACGAATTTCTCCATTTTCAAGAGCAATATCAATAAAGAAGTCCAAGTAAAAATTATCTCTCAAAAATGTATAGGTGAATCCTAACTTCTTGATATAGGCTTCCGTCTGGGCATGATCTCGAGACAAGGTAAAGGTTGCTTTTTCATCTGCTCCGTAAAAGGAGGTATAAACGATATGTTGCACTCCAGCAAGCTTTGCGGCATCTAAAAAACTCTTGTGTTCCTCAACACGCTCTGGATTTTCCCGAGCAGAGACCATCAATAAGACATCGATTCCCTTTAAGGCCTCAACCACCTCTGGAGTATTGGCATACACCATCTTACGAATTTCCGCTGACGCGTAGACTTTTGCACTCTCTGGGCTTCTTGCCAGATGGATAGAAGAAATTCCTTGCTGATCGACAAGATTAGCCACATAAGAGCCTAATTTCCCTGTTACACCTGTTATTCCAATCATAACTGTTACTTCCTTTCCCTACATATCATTTTCTTTAGCTTTTAGATTTGTGATAATACGCTCTTGATAGGCTTCAAATTCTCGGATTTCATGATCTGAAAAGCCTTGGTAGAAAATCTCTCCAAGTTCTTCGCTGACACGGTCTCCAATTTCTTTTTGCGCCCAACCAAGTTCGGTCAAAACGACAAACTTCTTGCGCTTGTCCTGGTCACTCTGTTCAATCGTAACCAAGCCCTGGTCAACTAATTTCTTAATCATACTAGTCAGAGTATTGTTTGCTAGTCCTGAAGCAAGGGCAATATCCGTAGCAGTTGCCCGACCATCTTCATTTTGCCAAAGCACTGTTAAAATTTTCCCTTGTTCACTTCTGTATTGAGCATCTGGTTCCTTGCTCAAGAGTTTTTGAAAAATACGCCCATTCAACAAACGAATCTGTAGAGCTTGGTAGCCCCCTAACATTTTGTCCATTTTGTCTCCTTTTTGTTCGATATCAAAATATTAAAGTTATTGTATCACTGTCTGTTACATCCGTCAACAATTTCGATATGGAAATAACTTCAAAAAACAAAAAAACTTCCCTAATCATCTAGGAAAGTCCTTTCTATGATTTTTGATGTCTTAAAAAATTTTATTCAGCCTTAGTAATATCTTCACGCATCTCATCGACATTGAATTTAGCAAAAAGATACTGACGGTCTTGAACTGGGAAACGTTGGTCGAGTTGGTCAACTGGTCCAACTTCAATAATACCATTTTCAATAACAAAGTCCATAACGTGACCACCAAATGTCAAGTCGTCTGAAATAAAATGGAGGTGATACCCAGCAACACTCACACCGTGGAACATTTCTGGCGTCCAAATACCAACGATAGTACCTGAAATATTATCTACCTCGTACTCAGGTTGGCGTGTGGCAACATCCGCAAACTTAATATCGGCATTTGATTTTGGAATCATGCGCACGTGCATATGCTTAAAATGACCTTTAATTTTGATAGAACGGAAAAGATTGACCCCATCATAATAAGATTCAATACGATCCTCAAGTTCTTTATCAGTCATTTCATAACGTTGACGGAAAATAACTTCAGCTTGGTGAGGTACGACTGCTGCATAAGGTACTTTTTCATCAGGAGAAACTTCTACCACTTCGACCTTACCCTCAGACCCTTTGGCTTGATAGGCTTTACCGTCAAGAACAATCAACTCACCATCGATAGAATCTAATGTTCCCAGACCCAAGTCTCCATGCTCCAACAATTCTCCAACTGTTAAAGTACCTCCATAAAGCCCAGCCATCAAGGCTCCCAAAGTATTATATTGAAATAATTTTATGGCTTCAGACATGTCTACACCCTCTTTTTAGTAAAATTCATCTGGCAAAATCGTTTCGCCGAGTTTAATATTGTCTTTATAGTCGATTGGAACATCAATAAGGACTGGTCCATCTACAGCTTGAGCCAAGGCTTCTTGAAGCAAGCTAGCAAACTCTTCTTTACTTGTTGCACGATAACCTTTCGCTCCAAAGCTCTCAGCATATTTTACAAAATCTACAGGACCAAAGTCAACCCCAGATGAACGACCGTACTTCATTTCTTCTTGGAATTCCACCATATTGTAATGGCCATCGTTCCAGATAATATGAACAATTGGCAATTTCAAACGAACTGCCGTTTCCAATTCTTGTGCTGAGAAAAGGAAACCACCGTCACCAGAAACAGAAATGACTTTTGTCTTAGGACGAACCAAAGCTGCAGAGATGGCCCACGGAAGAGCAACACCTAAAGTTTGCATCCCATTTGAGAAAAGCAAATGACGTGGTTCATAAGATTTGAAATAGCGAGCCATCCAAATGTAGTGACTACCAACGTCAACGGTGACTGACATATCATCTTTGGTTTGGTCTTGCAAAACTTCAATCAAATCTAGCGGATGTACCTTTCCTTCTTCAGGTCGGCGATCAAACTTAACATCCTCAACAACGTTATTCTTCAACCCTTTAAGGTATTCAACTGATCCTTCAGGTAATTTATAACCTTGAATAGCTGGCAAGAGCAAATCTAAAGTTGCTTCAACATTACCAATCAACTCACGTTCTGGCTGGAAGTAAGTATCCACCTCAGCAGGTTCAACGTCAATTACAATGATACGGGCTGAAATTTCAGCATTCCAGTTACGTGCTTCATACTCGATTGGGTCATACCCAATGGCAATAATCAAGTCAGACTTCTTAAGCAACATGTCTCCCGGTTGGTTACGGAAAAGACCCACACGACCAAAGAAAGTATCTTCTTCAAGGTCACGTGACACGATACCAGCACCTTGGAAAGTTTCAACAACTGGCAATTTAACATGCTTCAAAATTTGACGAATAGAGTAAGTGACGGCTTCTGATGAGGCACCATTCCCCAAAAGAAAGACTGGCAACACTGCATTTTTTATGGCTTGTGCGAGATAGTTAATATCAGAAACAGATGCTGAACCAAGTTTTGGATCTGTCATAGGCTTGATAGCCTTAACACTGACCGGAGCATCGGTCACGTCTTGAGGAATTGAAATAAAGCTTGCACCTGGTTTCCCTGACTTAGCATGACGATAGGCATTTGCTACCGTTTCAGAAAGGGTATTAGCATCATGTACTTCAGCAGCATACTTGGTAATTGGCTCAAGCATGGCAACATTATTCATTGATTGGTGAGCACGTTTCAAGAGATCTGCACGCTTAACCTGACCACCAATGGCAAGAACAGGATCTCCTTCATCCGTCGCTGTTACCAAACCAGTAGCCAAATTAGAGACACCTGGACCAGATGTTACCAATACTACACCAGGTTTCCCTGTAATACGTCCAACACCTTGAGCCATAAAAGTAGCATTTTGCTCATGACGGGCAACTATCAATTCAGGTCCTTTATCTTCCAAGGTATCAAAGACTCTATCGATTTTTGCACCTGGAATCCCAAAGACATAATCAACATCATGGTTGATCAAACTATCAACCACTAAATCCGCACCATACAATTGCTTTTCTTCTGACATGAACACAGTCCTTCTGGCCCTAAAATGTTAGAGCCAACTTTCCTTTCAAGTATAAGTCACAAAGTGCCAAAGTCTGCTCGTTTTTTCACAAACTTTCGTCACTTCACAATTCTGTTATCATTATAGCACAGTTTTCAGACAATCTTGTGAAAAAAGGATTGTGAATTTTTGAACTTCTAACACAAAAAGAAACACCTGATTGCTATCAGATGTTCATGTATTTTTTACCTTAGCAAACTCTCGATTAAGATAATTTTGCAAGCCTTCAAAAATCTCTAGTAACTGGAGATAATTAGACAAACTTGAGCGACCAGGGATGTCAACGACATCTAAAGAAATACGTTCCAAGTCCTTTTCGTAAAGAATACGGAAGGATAGCACTGCTTGATCAGAAAAATAATTCTCCCCTGCCATAATGTAGCACTCATAGATGATGCCAACAGGATTCGCAACCTTCAACTCAATACGAATTGCCCCTAGGCCCAAGGCCTCCACTTGCTGAAAACGCTCCAGAATAGCCTGTCGCTGACTAGGAATAAAACTTGTGATATCCATAATGGCCCTCCCAACATTCCTTTTTGTCTATTATAGCCTAAAGCCGAGAAAAAAGCTTGTGTAGGGTTTGTAGAAGCCACATAGACATTCAAGAATACTTAGTCGCCCCCTTTGTAGTCTCTAAAGTCTGACTTAATACTGGAATCATAATCATGTTTTTCCACCCAATCCTTTATATCAGCAAAAGAATGGATATCTTTCTTAATACCAGCACTGTCCTCCACGGAAGCTACAATCGTATCTTCTCCATTTGTTCCCAACCAATGTAAAATATCATTTGTTTGCTCTTCAGGAGAAAAATAGATTTGTGATTGTCTTTCGTACTCTCTATCTCTATAAGACTCATATTGAGCTATTTGCTTTTTATAGGCATTATATTCCCTATCGTAATCCTTTTGAACTTTTTGACGTGCTTTTTCGTAAGCTCGATAGTCTTTCTGATAGTCTTGTTGAGTCTTTTTGTTAAGAATCTCACTAAAACTTAAGGTTTTAATAGGAAAAATAGAATCAGGAAAAACGTTTAATTCTGGAACTTTTTTTGGTTCACTAGGTTTATCAGGTCCTTTTCTTTTCACTGGCTCAGTTGGACCAGCTGGAAAATCTCCCTCCTTGCCTTGACGGGTCAATACTTTAAATTTCTTTATTGTATTACTATTTGTTGTTGTCTGATTAACAGCTTCTTCGTAAATATGTTTGACTTCAGGATTGTCGTTAAATAGATTAATCTGATTTTCCTCTTTGGTAATGTCCACATTATCAATTTCTATGATAAGGTTTAGCTGAGCAGATAAATAGCTGTCTTTTGGGGCTGGGGACTTCCTTAAAAGCTCATCCAAGTTTCCTTCTCTCTTTAAATATCCCCACATGGTGCTATCATTCATCTGATTTCGAGCAGAACTCTTATCACCAAAATAAAGCAATTCATCCTTACTATAAGAATAATCTGGTAAATTACTATTTAAAAATTGGTTCGTATCCAAATTGTAAGCGAATTGCTTATCGCTTCGAGAATTCGTCAAGAAAACATAATCATAACCATCAATCGTTCTTAAAGACACAGTCAATTCTTTGATTTCCTTAAAATCCCTGATTTTCTTCAAATATGGAGCCAGATTAATAATTTCTTTTTTTAAATCTTTGTTAATATCATAAACTACCAAATGAGCTTGATGCAGACTACTCATGGTATCGTAATAGCGAACAAAATGATTTCTACCAATCAACTCAGTCGCTACCTTATCTTCAGAATTATAGTAAGTGGGTTCTTCCTGACTAATGGCAACATACTGATTGCGGCTACCAAAAATCTCATTGTCAGTTACCTTATCCGCTTTTAGAGCAGTCTGTAATTCCTCTACAGCTTTTTCATGAAATTTATGTTTGACATAAGCATTTCCTAAAAAGAAAAGTGTGAGTAAAGTCGCAGTATAAATCCTTCCACGCTTCGAGAAGGGAAATCTTAAAATCTTCTTTATCATAACTTTTTTACAAAAATAGCCAGAACATCACATTCTGACTATTACTTTTATTTCTCATCTTCGTCCATTGAAAGCACTGACAAGAAGGCTTCTTGTGGGACTTCAACCGAACCGATGGCTTTCATACGTTTCTTACCGGCTTTTTGTTTTTCGAGGAGTTTACGTTTACGTGAAACGTCACCACCGTAACACTTAGCCAAGACGTTTTTACGAAGGGCTTTGATATCTGTACGGGCAACGATTTTTTGACCGATAGCCGCTTGGATTGGCACTTCGAATTGTTGACGTGGAATGATTTTCTTAAGTTTATCAACGATAAGTTTTCCACGCTCGTAGGCAAATTCCTTGTGAACAATGAAGCTAAGGGCATCGACCTTGTCACCATTAAGGAGAATATCCATTTTCACCAATTGTGAACGGCGGTACTCTGACAATTCATAGTCGAAACTTGCATAACCACGTGTTGATGATTTCAATTTATCAAAGAAATCAAAGACGATTTCGGCAAGTGGAATCTGATAGATAACGTTAACACGATTATCATCAATATATTCCATAGTTTCAAAATCACCACGTTTACGTTGCGCCAACTCCATAACAGCACCAACATACTCTTGAGGAACCATAATTTGAGCTTTAACATAAGGCTCTTCGATGGCATCAATACGTGTAGGATCTGGGAATTCAGATGGGTTGGACACTTCAAGCATTTCACCGTCAGTAGTGTTAACATGGTAAACTACTGATGGTGCTGTCATGATGAGATCAATGTTAAACTCACGTTCCAAACGCTCTTGAATAACATCCATATGAAGAAGACCCAAGAAACCACAACGGAAACCAAAACCAAGGGCTTGAGACGTTTCAGGCTCAAATTGAAGACTGGCATCATTCAATTGAAGCTTTTCAAGAGCCTCACGCAAGTCGTTATATTTATTTGACTCAATTGGATAAAGACCTGCAAATACCATTGGGTTCATTTGCTTATAACCATGAAGTGGTTCTGCCGCAGGATTGTCTGCAAGTGTCACTGTATCACCGACACGAGTATCCGCAACTGTCTTAATTGAGGCTGCGACATAACCAACATCCCCTGTCGCAAGGTAGTCACGGCCAACAGCCTTAGGCGTAAAGATACCAACCTCTGTAACGTCAAAGGTCTTACCGTTAGACATCATTTGAATCTTATCACCAGGTTTAACCATTCCGTTAACCACACGCACTTGGAGGATAACACCACGATACGCATCATAAACAGAGTCAAAGATAAGGGCTTGAAGAGGTGCTTCCACATCACCTTGAGGCGCAGGAACCTTCTCAACGATTTGTTCGAGAATCTCTTCGATACCAATACCAGCCTTAGCTGATGCAAGTACAGCTTCCGAAGCATCTAGTCCGATAACATCTTCAACCTCTGTACGTACACGCTCAGGATCTGCAGCTGGAAGGTCGATTTTATTGATAACTGGTAAGATTTCCAAGTCATTATCAAGCGCCAAATAAACATTGGCAAGTGTTTGTGCTTCAATCCCTTGAGCTGCATCCACCACCAAGATAGCCCCCTCACAGGCAGCAAGGGAACGTGACACCTCATAAGTAAAGTCCACGTGTCCCGGTGTGTCGATAAGGTGGAAAATATAAGTCTCACCATCTTTAGCTGTGTAGTTAAGCTCAATGGCATTTAGTTTGATAGTGATACCACGTTCACGCTCAAGATCCATACTATCAAGGAGCTGCGCCTGCATCTCACGACTTGACACAGTCTCAGTTTTTTCCAAGATACGGTCAGCAAGCGTTGATTTACCATGGTCAATATGAGCAATAATAGAGAAGTTACGAATCTTCTCCTGTCGTTGTTTTAATTCTTCAATATTTGGCATTTTTATCTTTCCTAGTTCTTACTTGTGATTATAAAAAAACTAATCGTTACCTTCTATTATACAAAAAAGACAGGCTTTTGCCTATCTCTAATATCTGCTTTCTGACTGCATTAGTCCTTCTTATTTCTTAAAAGTATCGTTGTAGTGCTTATTAATAATTGCTGAGCGCTTGTTTTCTGTTGAACTACTTGAAAATGGCCCCAACCCACAGGCAAGTACAACAACCCCTAATAGAATAAGACAGAAAAATGGGTGTTCAACAATATACTGCAAAATGTCTGACATCGGGATACTCCTTTTAAAGCATAATTAATTACCATTATATTATCAGAAATATTATGTTATATCAAGCAAAAAAAGAGAGCTTCTCGCTCTCCCTTTCAATCTTAATGGAATTGCATACCACCATCAACGATGATTGTTTGACCTGTGATGTAGTTTGAGTCAGGTCCAGCAAGGAAGCTAACTGCTGCTGCTACGTCTTCAGGTTCAGACAAACGTTTGAGGGTAATATCTTTAGCAAAAGTTTGCATACCCCATTCATCATCTTTACCAGCATTTTTACCAACTTCGTGGGCAATGTCAAACATCATTGGAGTCTTAACGATACCTGGTGCATAAGCATTGACAGTGATGCCTGAATCAGCCAAATCACGCGCCAAAGTTTGAGTGATACCACGCACAGCAAATTTAGTACCACCGTATACAGTCAAGTTAGGGTTACCAACGACACCAGCCTGAGATGTTGCATTGATGATTTTACCACCATGGCCGAGTGCTTTAAATTGTGCTTGTGCAGCTTGAGCACCCCAGATAACACCACCGACATTGATGTTAAATGTACGTTGGAACTGTTCTTCAGTAATTGTATCAAGAGGTGTTGTTGGAGCCACACCGGCATTATTAACAACAACATTCAAATCGCCAAAGTGATCAACAACTTTTTGGAAAGCAGCTGCTACTTCAGCTTGTTTAGATACATCAGCTACAACTGCAAATGCTTTGTCTGCTGACAATTCAGCAACAGCTTTTTCTGCAGTTTCAGCGTTGTAGTCCAATACTCCGACTTTAAAACCATCTTCAACCAAACGTTTTGCAATCGCAAAACCAATACCTTGACCTGCACCTGTAACAATAGCAACTTTTGACATACGAAATCCTCCTCTACCAATTGAGTAACGGACCCAATAATAGTTCTTATCTCAATTGGAATACGCTAAGTTAGTCAAGTTCTGGCAAAGTCATTTTCATAGGCTTTGTCTTAACTCAAATAAAATTCTACCCCTTTATGAAAACGTTGTCAAGTAATTATCAAACTTTTCTGAAAACAAATAAGACCACCCTTGGGTGACCTTATTCCTATTATTCCTCAAATTCAAAACCTAGTGCTTCCATATCGTCCAAGCCGCCCAAGTTAGTCACCTTAGTATAGCCTCGCTCTTTAAGAACTGATGCAGCAAATTCAGCACGAGGTCCCATTTTACAATAAAGATAAATGGAATCGTCTTTTTTAGCTGGAATGTCAGCGGTGAAAACCTGCGTGTGAGGAATTAATAAGGCATCCTTAACATGACCTTCTCCATACTCTTCTGGAGTTCTGACATCAATCAATAGTCCACCCTTAGCTAAATCTGATTGAATCTGTACTATATCCATCCTACTCACCAAACCAAATCTTAATTTCTCGAGCCGCAGATTCTTCTGAATCAGAGCCATGAACGATATTTGGAATCATGTCACCATCTGGTGCGGTTGCAAAGTCTCCACGAATCGTTCCAGGAACAGCATCCCCAGGATTAGTTGCTCCCATCATATCACGCCATGACTTGATAACACCTGGACCAGAAATAATACCAATAACGGATGGACCACTCATCATAAATTCTGCAATGCTAGGAAAAAAAGGTTTATCAACCAATTGAGCATAATGTTCTTTAAGACGTTCTTCGTCAAGTGTCAGCATTTCCATTCGTTCAATAATGAAACCACGACGTTCAATACGATCAATCACTTGTCCCATCAAGTGTCGTTTTACAGCATCTGGTTTAATAATAAAAAATGTTTTTTGCATGTTCCCAACCTTCATTGTTTTCTTTTCATTTTACCATAGGAAGTATCATTTTGCAGACCAAAACTTTATATAGTCTTAAACTATACCCACAGGAAGAAAATAACTATTTTCAATTGAAATAAATAAAAAGTATTATAGACATAAAATCTTATTTTGAGGTGAATCTTATGACAAAATCTAAATTTCAATTAGTTGGTTCTCTCCTTCGTCCTGCAGATCTCCGTAAATACAAGGACGAAATCGAGCACCGTGACGATATCCAGTATCCTTTCTACGATGCCCTTCCTGGTTATCAAGAAACTGAAACTGCAGATATTAAGCAAATTGTAGCTGACCAAAAGGCTAATGGTATTGACATCCTTACCGATGGTGAGTTCGGGCGTTCTATGTGGCACTTGGACTTTGTCTGGGGTCTCAAAGGGATCGAACGTTACATTGCTGAGCATGGTTATACATTTAAAGACCACGATGGCGGACAATATGAGACTCGTAAGGATATTGGGATTCGTATCACTGAACCTCTCTCAGGTAAAAACCACCATTACCTAGATATCTATAAATTGGTTAAGGCTGAAGCTGGTGATGAAGATACCAAACAAACTATCTGGGGACCTGCTCATGCCTACACTGAACTTGCTATCTTTGACCGTTTGGCTGGTCCAGGACAAGTCTATGAAACAAATGAAGACCTTAAAAAAGGTTTGATTAATGCCTATAAAGAATTCTTGGAAGAATACAAGACAGTTGGTGGAAAAATCGTTCAATTTGACGACTGTCTCTGGGAACTCTTTGACCCATCAAACCCTGCAAGTTTCTTTGCGGAAGGTAATTCTGATTTGGCAGAATTGGCTGATGAGTTTGTATCAATCAATAATGAAGTTGTAGATTATGCTCATGAACTTGGTTTAACGGTTTGGACACACAACTGTCGTGGTAACTATGAAAGCCGTTCTGCTGCCGAAGGAACTTACGAAGCCATTGCTAAGAAGTTCTTGGCAGAGCAACACTATGATCGCTTCTTCCTTGAATGGGACAGCGATACAGCTGGTGATATCAAGGCTCTCGAAGCCCTCAAAGATAGCAAAGCTGAAGTTGTACTAGGACTTTTGTCATCTAAAACAACTGAACTTGACGACGAAGAACGTGTTCTTGACTTGCTTGAAAAAGCTAGTCAAATCCTTCCTAAAGAGCGTCTCTTCCTTTCTCACCAATGTGGTTTCGCCTCATGTGACTCAGGTAATGAGTTGGCAACACCACAACAATGGGCTAAAATTAAACAAGGTCAAGATATCGCTAAGAAATTCTTTGGTTAATTGGATACTTTTAGATCTGAAAAATCCCTTACCGAATTCGGTAAGGGATTTTAATATTGTCTAAGCTTGAATAAAAGGTTGTAAATCTTTAAGAGCACGCTCAGCAATTTTTTCGTAACGCTCTTTCTTGTCACGAATACGTGGACCTTCCAACTCTTTGATAATACCAAAGTTAACATTCATTGGTTGGAAATGTTTGCTTTCAGCATGTGTCACATAATATGGGAGGCTTCCGATAGCTGTTGTATGAGGGAAGATAACTTCATCTTCACCTTTAAAGAGACGGGCTGCATTGATTCCAGCAACCAAACCTGAGGCAGCTGATTCAACATAACCTTCAACACCAGTCATTTGTCCCGCAAAGAACAAATTAGGGTTTGATTTTGATTGGAAGGTCTGTTTGAGCAAGTTTGGCGAATCCATGTAAGAGTTGCGGTGCATAACCCCATAACGCACAAATTCAGCATTTTCAAGTCCTGGAATCATTTGGAAGACGCGCTTCTGTTCTCCCCATTTAAGGTGAGTTTGGAAACCAACAATATTATAGAGACTACCAGCCGCATTGTCCTGACGAAGCTGAACAACCGCATAAGGTGTCTTGAAATCGCCGTCACGTGGACCTTTGTAATCATCAGGATACTCCAAACCAACTGGTTTCATAGGGCCATAGAGCATTGTCTTGATACCACGTTTAGCCATGACCTCGATAGGCATACACCCTTCGAAATACTTTTCTTTTTCGAAAGAATTCAAAGGAGCTTCTTCAGCTGTTGTCAAAGCCTCATGGAAAGCCATGAACTCTTCCTTAGTCATTGGACAGTTTAGATAAGCTGCCTCACCCTTGTCATAGCGTGACTTAAGGTAAACCTTGTTCATGTCGATAGTCGCTTTATCAACGATTGGTGCAGCGGCATCATAGAAATAGAAGCCATCTCCACCGTTTAGTTCATGAATTTTTTCAGCTAAAGCATCAGAAGTCAATGGTCCTGAAGCAATAACTGTAATGGCATCATCAGGAATTTCTGTGATTTCTTCACGGATAACTTCAATTAATGGATGATTTTCAATTTCAGCTGTCACTGCTTCTGCATAACCTTCACGGTCCACCGCCATGGCACCACCAGCTGGCACACGGTGAGCTTCTCCATTACGCATAATGATAGAGTCCAAGCGACGCATTTCTTCTTTAAGAAGCCCTACAGCATTGGTCAAGCTATCTCCACGAAAAGAGTTAGAACAAACCAATTCTGCAAAATTTGTTGTCTTATGCTGTGGTGTTGCTTTGACCCCACGCATTTCATAAAGTTTTACTGGAATACCACGTTTGGCAATCTGATAAGCCGCCTCGGATCCGGCCAAACCAGCTCCAATCACGTTAATATAATCTGCTTTTGATTGAGACATGACACTAATACCTCTTCGGGAACAAGATAAAATCCTGCTCCCACAAATCTTTCTTCATTTTTTCTCTTAGTAGTATAGCAAAAAACTCCTCATCTGGCGACTAGGAGTCATCTGTATTTAAAGGGGTAACATGATAGTCACTTTAGCACCACCTGTGCCATTGTCATTTGAAAGAGAAAGACTACCATGGTGTAAGCGAATAATATCATTAGCAATAGTCAGACCAAGTCCACTATGATTGCGGCTCTGTCTACTTTTATCCTCCTGATAAAAGAGCTGAGTGGCCTTTTCAAGTGATTCAAGGGAAAATCCAGGGCCAGAATCAAGACAAACAAACTTGAATTCATCATCTTCTACCCTAGCAGTTAAGAGCAACTGACTACCACTAGGCGTATGTTCTACCGCATTCGAAAGGATATTCATAAAAGCTCGATTCAACAAGGACCTGTCCCAATTGCCTATGGTTTCTTTCGCAATTTTCTTCTTGTCAAATACCACATTGATTTTTTTCGTTTGTGATAATGACAAGGTTTGATCGTAAATGTCTTCAACAAATTCCTTAACTGGAATTTCTTCAAGCGTCAAAGTTTTCTTCAAACTCGTTTTGTTGAGTTCAGACAACTCTTTCACATAAGCATCAACCTGTGCAATCCCTTTTTGAAAATGCTCTAACAAATCCATCTGTTCCGCATCCAAGGAGGTCATAGCTAAGAGTTCAGCATTCCCACGGGCAACTGTTAGGGGTGTCTTTAAATCATGTGTCAGAGCAGAAATCTGATTTTGTTTATCTTGCTCTGCCTTCCAATTTTCTATCAAAGACTCACGAAGTGCTACTCGCATATTATCCAAACCATTTAAAACCCGGTTAAACTCAGTAATTTTAGATTTGGACGTTTGAAAATCCAAGTCTTGCTCTGCTATTTTCTCTGTTGCCTTCAATATTGGTCTCAACTCTCGACTCAATTTACTAGCATAGTAAAAAGTTAAAGTAATAAATATGAGTAGGACAGACACCATCATTGAGCCAATCATCAATAGATTAGCATTAGGCAAATGCTGGTTCATCCACTCATTACGATACCGAGGTGATAGTTGATAATTGACAATGACTATCCCATCTGACCGTTCAAATGACTGAAAATAGCCATATTTGCCACCATGAGCATTCTTGAATTGGTAATCTAGCAAGGATTCTTCTTGCAAGTTAACTGGCATGTTAGACTTCTTAAGCTTAAAATCCCTAGTCAAAAAGACATAGCTTGTACCATCAGGCAAGACATCTGGATTAAAGACCTTAGAAGTTTCAATATCATTCCTGACAGCATGCAAATCACTTTCTACCTGATTTGCTGGAAACAAAACGCCAAAACGATAAGACAAGCTGAATAAAGACAAAATAAGTAGGCTACTGATTGCTGATAGAACTGTAAGGCAAAGGACATAAGATAACAAGATTGTTCTTAGAGAGTGTTCTCTTTTTTTAATTAGTGCCACTTGTAACCAATCCCCCAGACTGTTTCAATAGGACTTTGCCCAACATTTTTGAGCTTTGCACGGATATTTTTGATATGTTCGGCCACTGCTGTCGGACTCCCTTTATCCTCATAGCCGTACAAATGCGTGTAGATTTGTTCTTTGGAAAAGACTTGGCCCTTATTTTCAGCCAGAAACTGACAGATACCATATTCTGACTTAGTCAAATCTAACAACTGATTCTCAACATAGAGCTCCTGAGCAGACAAATCAAACTGAATATTTCCAATTAATAGCTTATGGTGGCGCTCACGATGTTCACGTCTCAAGTGAGCCGCCACACGCGCTTGCAGTTCTTTAACCCCAAATGGCTTACAAATATAATCATCTGCACCATAAGTTAACCCTTGGACAATATCAGCCTCTTGCGTTTTGGCTGTAATAAAGAGTATAGGACAATCCACCTGATCACGAATCTCATGACAAAACTGGAGACCGTCAACATCAGGCATCATGATATCCAGTAAAATCAAGTCAAACCGTGGCAACGAGTTCTTATCCAAATCTAAAACACTTGTAAGCCCCGTTACCTTATGATTTTGAAGCTCTAAAGCCTTTACAACCAATTGAACAATATCTTCCTGATCATCAACAACAAGTATCTGAGCCATAACCTTTCCTTTCGTACAAAGTTACCCTTATCATATCATCTATAGAAGATAACTGACAAGGCGTAGAGTAGATAAATATGTGTTGGGTAAAAGACATAGAACAAATATTTTGACCCTTTACCTCTTTGACCGTTATAACAAAGCATTAAGGGAGCTGCAAATATTTCCATCCATTCAATGTATTTAAACATTAAATCGTGAAAAGAAGGTCTACTTAGAACTATCGCAATTAGTGCCCAAACAAGACTAACACTCACAAAAGCAAGCACTTCTTTCTTAGGATTCTTATGACAAAGATACATAGCGATACCAGTCAAAAGCAACCATGTTCCTCCATCGCTAATAGATGTATGAGTTGGCAACACTGTATAATTGAGTAAATTTAGTAAAAAACCTAACATAGGTTTGTTCACACTTAGCAGATAAAAAGGCACCATTAACCATGGAAGCAACAATGGGAAAAGTAATGTTGGTATCCCTTTAAGGTATTTCTGTTCTTGAATCCAAGCAATGCCTTGAAAAGCAACGAGTAAGATAACGAATGACGACAACATCATATTTTGTGGAAAGAAACCATCTGGCCTTACAAGAGGATGTAAAAAATTATAAAATCCAAACTGAATCAATCCCATCAAAATAGCTAAAGCATAAATCCTTAGGAAGTATTTTTTTCGATTGTGTGTATGGACGAAACCTTCAATCACAGCAAATAGAAACAAGGGGGCCGCTAATCTCCCAATCATAGCAAACCAAATGGGTATTTTCCCAGTATAGTCAAAAAAATAATGAATATGGTCGAATACCATAGTAATTAGTGCTATATATTTGAGTTGGAAACCTGATAGACTTAAACGTTTCATAATAACTCTCCTTTCTTTTCATCCTTAGTATAAAAAACAAATTTAAGGAAAGTATCAGTTTTTTTGATAAAATGCAAAAAAGCTATCTCAAGACTTAACTTGAGATAGCTTTCTTTTTATTTAACAATAGATTCTTTGTAGTCACACTCTTCGTTACTACAGATAACCTGCTTGCCGCCACCACGGACTTTCTTCTCGACAAGATAATCGCCTGATTTAGGACAGTTACGTCCAACAGGGATATCCCAAGATGTAAATTCACAGTCAGGGTAGCGATCACAACCATAAAAGACACGATTTCGTTTTGTCTTACGTTCGATGACCTGACCTTTACCACAGGTTGGGCAAGTAACGCCAATTTCTTTAGTTATAGCCTTAGTATTGTGACAGTCTGGGAAGTTACTACATGCATAGAACTTACCGTAACGGCCAAGTTTGATAACCATTGGGTGACCACAGAGGTCACAATCAAAACCAGCAGGCTCATCCTTGATTTGGATTTTTTCAATTCCTTCTTCAGCTTTTTCCAATTCTTTTTGGAAAGGTTTGAAGAACTCATCAATAACCTTTTGCCACTGTTCCTTACCGATTTCAACTTTATCGAGTTTTCCTTCCATCTCGGCAGTGAATTTAACATCCACGATGTCTGGGAAGAATTCGACGATTAAGCTATTAACGATTTCACCAAGTTCTGTTGGTTCAAAACGTTTAGCTACTAATTTGACATAGTAACGACGTTGAATAACATCAAGTGTAGGTGCATAAGTTGACGGACGACCAACACCATTTTCTTCCAAAGTCTTAATTAATGTCGCTTCAGAATAACGGGCAGGTGGTTGCGTGAAGTGTTGTTCAGGCGTTGTCACAACCTTCTTAACCGTATCACCTTCTGCCATATCAGGAAGCATTTTATTCTTATCAGAGTCATTGTAAACGGCCATATAACCATCGAACTTGATTTGGCTACCATTTGCTGTGAAAATGACTCCGTTTTGAGACAAGGTTACCTTCATCGTATCAAATACTGCAGCTGTCATTTGACTCGCTACAAAACGATTCCAGATAAGAGTATAAAGCTTAAGCTGATCCTTATCCAAATACTTTGCAATGCTTTCTGGTGTTTGGAAAACATTTGACGGACGAATAGCCTCATGGGCGTCTTGTGCTCCCGAACTATTTTTCACCTTGCTGCCATGTTTTGAATACTTAGAACCAAAGCGTTCTGTAATAAATTCAGCAGCCTGGTTTTGTGCAACAGGACTGATACGTGTTGAGTCCGTACGCATATAGGTAATCAAACCTTGAGCGCCTGAACCCAGATTAATCCCTTCATACAACTGTTGGGCAACCATCATGGTCTTACGTGTACGGAAGTTAATCTTATTGGCAGCATCCTGTTGGAGAGATGATGTTGTATATGGCAATGGCGCATTACGACGACGTTCTTTTTTCTCTACCTTATCAACGTTAAAATCATCACTTGTGATACGAGAGAGAACGGCTTGAACATCGTCATTATTGTTGAGCTTAAGCTTTTTACCATCCAAACCATAGAAGCTAGCCTGAAACTTCTTAGCACCCTTCTTAAAGGCACCATCAATAGTCCAGTATTCTTCTGGTTTAAAGGCCTTAATTTCATTTTCACGATCAATAATAAGCTTAAGCGCTACCGATTGTACACGACCTGCAGAAAGACCTTTCTTAACCTTCTTCCATAGAAGCGGTGAAATAGAGTAACCCACAATACGGTCCAAGACACGACGAGCTTGCTGGGCATCTACCAAGTCCATGTCAATGGCGCGTGGCTCTACAAAGGCATTTTTTACTGCGTCTTTAGTAATTTCGTTAAAAACAACACGATTCTTATCATCTGGCTCTAATCCAAGAATATGTGACAAATGCCATGAAATGGCTTCCCCTTCACGGTCCGGGTCACTTGCGAGAAAGACTTGCTTGGCTTTTTTAGCTTCTTTCTTCAATTCATTGATGAGAGGTCCCTTACCTCGAATATTAATGTACTGAGGTTCGTAGTTGTTTTCAAAATCAATCGACATACTTGATTTTTTCAAATCACGGATATGCCCAACAGAGGCTACAACTTTATAATTGCGGCCAAGATATTTCTCAATCGTTTTCGCTTTAGCAGGAGACTCCACGATGACCAAATTTTTCTTTGGTGTCGCTCTCTTTTTAGTCGCCTTTTTGGCTGTCGTTTTCTTTGTTGTTTTAGTTTTCGTTTTTGTTGTCGTTGCTGTCGCCATAGGCTATTTCCTTATAATGTTATAAACTGGCTGCGCCACTAATCTGTCTAAAATCTAGTCACAAGACATTAAAAAATGAAACATCTTGGACCGAGCAACTAACATGATACCGTCCTTTTCTTTAACTGTCAATAAAAAACTTTATCTCTATAGGAAAACTTTGATTTTCAAGAAAACTCTGATAGGATGTCAAACCCTGTCGTAATGCACTTTGCGCCCTCTTGAATTAAGTGATGGCATCCGTCTGACTTTCCATCTAAAATATTTCCTGGAATAGCAAAAACATCTCTACCTTCTTCCATGGCACGCTCACAAGTAATAAGACTTCCAGAGCGAAGTTTTGCTTCTACGACCATAACTCCTTGACACAATCCAGAAATAATCCGATTGCGTTCAGGAAAGTGGTACTTAAGCGGCTGCTCACCCGGTCCATATTCTGAAAGAACTAAATGATTTTTAGCCATATAGTCCTGCAAAGCTTTATTTTCTTTAGGATAATAAACATCAAGACCTGTCCCGATAACTGCAATCGTGTTCCCCTTATTTTTCAAGGCCTCCATATGCGCACAAGTATCAATCCCACGCGCCAATCCACTCACAATAGTAAAGTGATTACCAAGTTCACTAACAATTTTGCGAACAGACTGTTTGCCTGTTTCGGAACACTTTCTTGCCCCAACAACAGCTAGCTTTGGTTTACTCAGTAAATCAAGATTTCCCTGATAATAAAGAAGAACAGGAGGATTATAGGTATGCTTCAGCTCAATGGGATATTCTTTATCAAAAATCGATAACGTAGGAAAACGGTCGAATTGTTCTTTGAGTTGCTTAATATCTAAACTCTTGTATTTTTCCATAAAAAGAACGGCATTTTTAGACTTGGATACCACTGCCATATCACGTAAACTCAATTTTCTATCTTGTGTCTTTTGATAGTCCAAAATATTTAAGATATTCAAATTCGTCAACCCAGCGGCTTTAAGTTTAAAAAGTTCAAAATTATTCATATAAATACCTCCTTTTCATTATTCGTAACAGAAAAGAAAAAAGCTCCATTATGGAACTTTCCGTGATTACAAATCATTTTCAGAAGCAAAATAAGACGCCGCGCCTAGTAGGTTACTATCGTTATGGAAATGACAGGCTTGAATAGTTATGGGCTCAAAACCTAATTCAGGCTTATCCTTAAATAACTCCTCATAGGCATCACTTATTCCTTCTATTAAAGTACCTTGCCTACTGATACCACCACCGATAACAACTTTTTCCAGCCTAAAGAAGCTCTGCAAATTTAGCACAAGAACAGCAATTTCATGACAATAGTCTTTAAATAAAAGATTTAGATCCTCCGATTGATTTCCCTCTATAGCTGAGAATACGGCTGGACCATCGTCTTGATTTAACCCAAGTAATTGACTGGCTTCATGAACAAAGCCAACTGCAGAACCCTTATTATCGACAAGGCTTACTAAGCCATGCATAAACAATTCCCACTGGAAGGGAAGAGATGTTTGACTCATGCTTTGGGGACTTGGAGCTCGCAGATATTGGGTGACTGACAGAGGTGATAGCAAGTCCTTCTGTGAGACAAGTCCTAAACCAACACCCGTACCTAAAACCAAAGCAGCCCCACAATCTAAGTCTTGTAGACTTCCATATCTGGCTTCAGCCAAAGCTGCCGCGTCAGCATCATTAATAATCTTTACAGGCAGTTGAAATGTTTTAGTCAATCGAGACCCAAGAGGAATAGCCGTTAAATATGGGATAAGACCTCCCTTGAAAATGAAGCCACATTTACTATTTATTTCTCCTGGGCACGCAATGGCAATCCCAGAAATGATATCCTTGTGAGACGAGACAATATGCTCTAAAGTCAACCAAAAGTCGTCTAACGTTGGTGGTGTTGGAACTTTAGATTGATTGCTAATCCTAAAATCATCATCAACTAACCCAAACTTGATAAAGGTTCCTCCAATATCAATAGCTAAAATCACGCCACTTCACCTACTTTTTATTATTGACTTTATGGGTTCAAAGCTTCTTCTATGAATTGGAGTAACACCAAATTTATCTAGGCCAGACAGATGATCCTTGGTACCATAGCCTGCATTTTTAGCAAATGCGTAACCAGGAAACTCCTGATCATAGTCAGCCATCATCTTATCACGGGTTACCTTTGCTACGATAGAAGCTGCCGCAATCGATAAAGAATTAGCATCCCCTTTTATAATTGATGTTTGTCCTATTGGTAGGTCCAAAGTCATGGCATCAATTAACAAATGTTCTGGTTTGGGACTAAGTTTTTCAATAGCTTCAGTCATAGCAAGCTTGGTTGCTTCATAAATATTGACATCGTCAATCACATGATTGTCCTTTATACCAATCCCGACGGCTACCGCTTCCTTCATGACCTGCTTATAAATAGCTTCATGTTTTGATTTTGGTATTTTTTTACTATCATTAAGACCTTTTATTTTGCAAAGCTTTGGTAAAATCACCGCTGCAGCTACCACTGGCCCAGCCAAAGGACCACGTCCAACTTCATCAACACCTGCAATGAGTTCAACTCCCTGAGCATAAAGCGCTTTTTCGTAACTTAGCATCTTTTCTAAGCGTTCTTCCTCAGCAATCTCAGCTAGGATAGCTTTACGGCGTTGCTTAATGGCAGTCTGTACACCAGCTCGACTATCTTCCTCAAAACTTGCCCATCGGTAATCGTCAAGGTCTGTCAAAGTGGACAATTGCTCTTTGACTTCTTTAATTGTCGCCATCAGTATCGACCCCAACAATATCAAGTGTGTAACGACCTAGTTTTCCATCACGAACTTCTTTGACAAATAGATTATAGAAACGGTCATAATCTTCACGGAAGCCAAGTTTTCGAGTCATTTCCATAATGATTTCTGGTGCCTCTTCTTCAAGGTCAATCCCTTTAAAGCGTTCCTCTAAACGTTCAGGATAGTAAGTTTTAAAATAGTTGAGTCCAAAAATCGTGACTTCATCCATTGGCAAAAGCTGGTCCTTGATAGCTCCGGTCAAAGCAAGCTTCAAGCCGACCAATTCATCTTCAAACTTAGGCCACAAAATCCCAGGAGTATCCAGAATTTCCAAGTCCTTATTAGACTTCAACCACTGTTGACCTTTTGTCACACCAGGTTTATTTCCTACAACGGCAATTTTTTTACCAGCTAAACGATTCATCAAGGTAGATTTCCCCGCATTTGGAATCCCAATAATCATGGTTCGCAAGGTCTCTTTCTGAATACCACGTTCACGAAGTCGTTGAATCTTGTCAGCCATAAGACTCTTAGCAGCGTCTGTCACTAATTTAACTGTAGATTGTTCCTTGGAATTGATGGCCAAGGTTTTAATCCCTTGACTCTCAAAATAGCTACGCCACTCTTTTGTACGATTACTATCAGCAAGGTCAGCCTTATTGAGAATTAAAAGCTTTGGTTTATCGCCAACAATTTTAGTCAACATTGGATTTTGACTTGAGAGTGGCAAACGTGCATCCACTAAAATTGTTACAAAATCAACATGCTTCAGATTTTCCTGAACTTGTCGACGAGCTTTGGACATGTGACCAGGAAACCATTGAATAGTAGCCATGTATATCTCTCCTCTTTATTTTCTTAGTAAAATATGATTTAAACTCTTTAAAAAAAGCCAAAGACTTGGCTTTACTTTACTTATATTATATCAGATTTAGTTTAAGATGCCCAATCGATAAAAGTTGACTAAGCCTCAACAGGCATAAAGTTACCGACAATTTTACCGATGATTCGGGGATCTTCGTCATAGGGTGCAAACTTATCACCATAACGTTTATTGAGAGAAACTAAACGTAGCCCATCTTCCTCTCGATAGACCTTTTTAATATAGGTTTGCCCATCCCAGTCTACAGCATAAACAGCTCCATCATAATCAAAACCTGTTTGTTTGATTAGCACTACTTCACCATTCAGATAGGTAGGTTCCATAGAGTCTCCAAATACCCATGATGCAAAGTCATGATCTAATTCTTCATCATAAAAAACTTCATCATAATTGCCATCACCAAAGTAAGTGTAACCAGTTCCGGCTGATAAACGCTCGAAAACTTTGTATGAGTAAAGCGGAACAACAGGTGCTTTTTGCTTTTCTGCTTCTTGCTCTTCTAGGAGAGCCTTAGTGAGTCGCAAAGCTTCTTGGCGATTTTCCTCATTTAATTCCAAGTAGACTTCTACAATCTCATGTTCAGACAGAAAATAGGTCTCAGCTACACCAAAAAGTTCGGCCAAAACCGAAAGGTTCTTTTGATTAGGTTTCGTCTTACCATTTTCCCAATTAAAATAAGAGGAGCGTGAAATTCCTAGATGCTTAGCTACTGATGCTTGGCTCATTCCTTGTGCTTCTCGAATTTCCTTAAGTCTTTGTCCTGAAAACATGGCTACCTCCGTAAGTTAATAAACTAACATAAGTTTATCAAAAAAAGCAGTTGTTTTCAAGTGAAAGTAACTACTTTTACATTTCTCTTTTATCTCATTCTTTAACTAAAAATCCTAGATGGTTAAGTGCCTCTTCAATATAATCTATATCTTGCTCACTATCTGCTTCGACAAGATGGTAATGAACACCGTTTGTCAAATCAGATAAGGGGCGAAAGTCATTTGACGAGGCTTGGTCTAAAAAATGACTAACATCTCGACGACAAGTCAATTTCAACAAAGTCTGAATTTCTCCATAAACTGGATGATCTATCATGATATTTTGAATACGGCCTCCATTATCAACAATAGCCAAAAGCTCATCTTCCATATCGGACACTTTATGATTCACCTTAAACAGTCGACGTACATAAGAATTGTCATCGCTACTTTTATAGATATATCCCCTATTAGTTGAAATAATCTGGGCCCCATCTGCACGTAAGAGTGCAATATCTTGAACAATGATTTGACGTGTCACACCAAAATGCTCCGCCAAACTCTGTCCATTCATTGCCTCTTTAGCTCCCTTTAAGAGTGCCAATAATTCTTGTTTACGATTTGAAGCCATAGACCAACCATCCCTCTTTCAACTAGCGTATTTTTCGAATACTTTTGAAAATCGTTAATGCTATAACATAGTCTATCATACTATGGACAATAGTGCCAAAACCAACTAAAACAAAGAGAACATAGAACAGTTTTTGGAAATCCTCTCCTGTTACGGAATAAAAAATCACACAAGCAAGAACTTCACCTATAGCATGGATAAGCCCTAAAACAAAATTGAAAAGTAATGATGATTTATGGTTTTCTATCGTTTGTGGAAATTTTTTCAAATAGAGTGCGCCTAAAAAACCAAATATAATATGAGAAAAGGCTCTAAAAACAACCACAATCGGATAGCCAGCCATAAAGTATCCCAAACTAGAAGCTAAGATAACAAAAGCAGTTACCCAGGGGGATATAAACATAGCTAGAAATATTGGAACATGACTACCCAAAGTATACGAAGCCGGTGGGATGATTAGTTTAATTGGCATGATACTTGGGATAAGGATAGCAATTGCAGTTAATAAAGCTGCAAAGGTCATTTCTTGAATTCTCTTTTTCGGTTTCATAATTTACTCCTTTTTACTGTATATACATTAGTATATTACAGTGTATAGTTATATAAGTCAATATTTTTCAGAAAAAAACACTAGAGCAATATGCCCTAGCGTTTTAAGTCTCTTATTTACGTTTTTTCTTAGCCTTTTTCATCTTATTAGCTTGACGCTTCATCGCATGTTTCATGGCAAATGAACCAACCTTACCTTTAAGGCCACCACCAAGCATTTGGCTAAGATCCATATTTCCAAGATCCGGCATACCAGCGCCACCCATCATGCCTTCGAGAGCAGACATATCCATATTACCCATATCAGGCATATTTGGCATGTTTTTTGGCAAATTATTTGGGTTAAGACCCATTTGACGCATCATTTGCTCCATATCACCAGACATAACACCTTGCATCATTTGTTTGGCTTGGTTGAAGTCTTTAATAAACTTGTTTACTTCGATGAAGGTATTCCCTGAACCATTGGCAATACGGCGACGACGACTTGGTGTCAAAAGATCTGGATTTTCACGTTCTTCAGGAGTCATAGATGATACGATGGCACGTTTGCGTGCAATTTGCTTTTCATCTACTTTAACATTAGCCAAGGCTGGATTGTTAGCCATACCTGGCAACATCTTAAGCAAATCTTCCATTGGACCCATATTTTGTACCTGGTCTAATTGGTCAATGAAGTCATTGAAGTCAAAGGTGTTTTCACGCATCTTTTCAGCCAACTCAAGAGATTTTTTCTCATCGTACTCTTGAGAAGCTTTTTCGATAAGGGTAAGAAGGTCACCCATACCCAAAATACGACTTGACATACGGTCTGGGTGGAAAGTCTCGATATCCGTAATTTTCTCACCAGTACCCGTAAATTTGATTGGCTTGCCGGTAATCTCACGAATAGAAAGAGCCGCACCACCACGTGTGTCCCCATCAATTTTAGTAAGAACAACACCAGTGATATCTAGCTGTTCGTTGAACTCCTTGGCAACGTTAGCAGCTTCCTGACCAATCATGCTATCCACAACCAAGAGAATTTCGTTTGGATGAGCAAAATCCTTAATATCATGCAATTCTTGCATGAGAGTCTCGTCAATCTGCAAACGACCAGCCGTATCAATCAAGACATAGTCATTCTTATTGGCACGCGCTTGTTCCAAACCATTTTTGACAATCTCAACTGCTGGTGTCTCTGTTCCCATATCAAAAACAGGAACATTGATTTGTTGCCCCAAAGTCTTCAACTGATCAATGGCTGCTGGACGATAGATGTCCGCCGCAATCATCATTGGACGGGCCTCTTGTTCCTTAATCAACTTATTAGCCAATTTACCAGCAAAGGTTGTCTTACCAGCCCCTTGGAGACCAACCATCATAATGATTGTTGGAATCTTTGGAGATTTTTCAATTTCAGATGTTTCAGACCCAAGAATCTCTGTCAATTCTTCATTAACAATCTTGATAATTTGTTGTGAAGCATCAAGAGTATCAATGATTTCGTGACCTACAGCACGTTCACGAACACGTTTAATAAATGTCTTAACGACTGGTAGCGCTACGTCTGCTTCAAGAAGTGCCAAACGAATCTCTTTAGTGACTTCTTGAACTTCTTTCTCTGAAAGTTTTCCTTTACGTCTTAAATTTTTGAAAACGCCTTGCAAGCGTTCCGTTAAGCTTTCAAAAGCCATATATCATTTCCTCTCTTACTTTCTGCTTGAATCTAATCTCTATTATCAATGCTGCTGAGCACAGCAATTTGTTCCTGAAGATAGCTATCGTCTGGATATTTTTCCATAATATCATCAAAAATTTGGCTACGAACAATGTAATCTGAATACATATGTAGTTTCATCTCGTAAGCTTCTAAAATCTTCTCAGTACGCTTGATGTTATCATATACAGCCTGACGACTCACACCAAATTCCTCGGCAATTTCTGCCAAACTATAATCATCTGCATAATATAGCTCAATATAGTTCATCTGCTTATCTGTTAACAAGGCTGCATAGAACTCAAAAAGGGCATTCATGCGATTGGTTTTTTCAATTTCCATAAGCTCCATTTTACCATAAAATCATGGTGTTAGCACCATTCTTGTGCAGAAAAAAGCCGTGACTGTTAATTGTTCTCCAAATAAAATTCAAAACGGTCGCCAACATAGTAACTTCGTACATATTCGAAAGCCTGCCCGTCTTGGAGGAAGGAAATTTGTGTCAGACTCAAGAGAGCATCGCCAGTTTTAACCTTGAGGTGCTTGGCTAAACTACTATTGGCCAAACTTGCTGATATGGTCTGCTGACTTTTCCCTATTTCATAGCCATTATCAGTTAAGGTCTTGAAGAAGTGTTCGGTAATTTCTGATTCCTTAAAACCTCGGATAATTTTCTCAGGGATACTGGCAATCTCATAGGCAACTGGAATGTCATCGGCAAAACGAACACGTTCCATACGAATGACATAGGACTGCGGTAAAACACCTAAATTCTTGATTTCAAATTCATTGGGATGTACACGTTTATAAGAAATGAGCTCACTAGATGGTTTCTTGCCTTGGGATTTAACAATCTCTGTGAAACTCGTGGTTCCACGCATCTTTTCCTTAACTCGACTGCTAGCCACAAAGGTTCCACTGCCTGGTTTGCGTTCTAAAATCCCCTCATCCACTAAAAGTGTTATCGCCTGGCGCACAGTCATCCGACTCACATCAAAAGTCTCGCAAAGATCTCGCTCGCTAGGGAGACGTTGTCCGATTTTCCAAGTGCCATCATCAACATCTGCCTTAATCTTATCATGTATGCGAATATATGCTGGTAGCATCTAATACCCCCTTCTTTACCCCTATTTTACAAAAAAACTAATAGAATTGTAAAGGTGACGACAAGACTTACAGTTTATCGTATAAATCTAGGTGCTAAGTCCTTAAAATTGTGATACAATGATTGCATAAGAGTCCATGTGTGACGTAAAAAGAAAGGGTAATAATGACTGACATTTCTACTTTGAATGATGTGCAGAAAATCATTGTTCTAGACTATGGTAGCCAATACAATCAGCTGATTGCACGTCGTATTCGTGAATTTGGCGTTTTCTCTGAATTGAAAAGCCATAAAATTACCGCTGATGAAGTCCGTGCCATCGATCCTATCGGTATCGTACTATCAGGTGGTCCTAACTCTGTTTATGCCGAAGATGCCTTTGGTATTGACGAAGAAATTTTTGAACTTGGTATTCCGATTCTTGGTATCTGTTACGGAATGCAACTTTTGACCCACAAACTTGGTGGTAAAGTTGTTCCTGCTGGTGAAGCTGGTAACCGTGAGTATGGCCAATCAACACTTCGACTTCGTGCTCAATCAGAACTCTTTGCAGGAACTCCTGAAGAACAAGTCGTTCTTATGAGCCACGGTGATGCAGTTACAGAAATTCCAGAAGGCTTCCATCTTGTTGGTGACTCAGTAGATTGCCCATTCGCCGCAATGGAAAATACTGAGAAAAACTTCTACGGTATCCAATTCCACCCAGAAGTTCGTCACTCTGTATATGGTAACGATATCTTGAAAAACTTTGCTTTTGGTATCTGTGGTGCCAAAGGTGACTGGTCAATGGCTAACTTCGTAGATATGCAAATTGCACAAATCCGTGAAACAGTTGGTGACCGTAAAGTCCTTCTTGGACTCTCAGGTGGGGTCGACTCATCTGTTGTTGGTGTCCTTTTGCAAAAAGCTATCGGAGATCAATTGACATGTATCTTTGTTGACCACGGTCTTCTCCGTAAAGGTGAAGGTGACCAAGTTATGGAGATGCTCGGAGGTAAATTTGGCCTTAACATTATCCGTGTTGATGCTTCTAAACGCTTCCTAGACCTCTTGGCTGGTGTTGATGATCCTGAGAAAAAACGTAAAATCATTGGTAACGAGTTTGTTTACGTCTTTGATGACGAAGCAAGTAAACTTAAAGGTGTAGACTTCCTAGCTCAAGGAACACTCTACACTGATATTATTGAATCAGGTACTGAGACAGCTCAAACAATCAAATCTCACCACAACGTTGGTGGTCTTCCAGAAGACATGCAGTTTAAATTGATTGAACCACTCAACACCCTCTTTAAAGATGAAGTACGTGCCCTTGGTACTGAAATGGGAATGCCTGATGAAGTCGTTTGGCGCCAACCGTTCCCAGGACCGGGACTTGCCATCCGTGTTATGGGTGAAATCACTGAAGAGAAACTTGAAACTGTTCGTGAGTCTGATGCTATCCTTCGTGAAGAAATTGCCAAAGCTGGTCTTGATCGTGATGTATGGCAATACTTCACTGTTAACACAGGCGTACGTTCTGTCGGTGTTATGGGTGATGGCCGTACTTATGACTACACTATCGCTATCCGTGCTATCACTTCAATTGATGGTATGACAGCCGACTTTGCGAAACTTCCATGGGAAGTTCTTCAAAAGATTTCTGTTCGAATCGTTAACGAAGTTGACCACGTTAACCGTATCGTCTACGATATTACAAGTAAACCACCTGCAACTGTTGAGTGGGAGTAAAATATAAACCTAAATTAAAGTGAATTGATTAATTTAACAGCATTTTGAATTATTTGAAAATGCTAAAATATAATTAATTATATTTGGTTCCCCACCAAATACCCCACCAGAATTTCTTTCTGGTGGGGATTTTTTATATCTTAATTACAAAAATAAATCAATAAGCAATGTTATGGGGTCAGAAAAATTTTTCCTTTTCTGATGTTCAATACTAACTCTTACATCATACCTAGATAATGGGGTAAAATCAAAACTCTCTGATAGTTATTTATTTGTAAAAAAATTCACTTTAATCATTTGCTATATTTCCTTCATTCACATTTAGCCCATAAATTTCAAAATCATGATAGGATCCATTATAGAACTCGAATTGGGAAATTTCTCTTTCCTTTTTAAAACCTAAACTGATTGGTATAAACTTACTTTTAACATTATCAACATCTATATAAATCAAAAGCTTATCAATTTTAAATTTGGATGGAATGATTTTTATTAATTGTTTTAATCCCTGCTTTACAAAACCTTGATTTTCATATTTTTCTGATATCCAATATCCAATTTCAGCTTGATGTTTTTGCAAATCAATATTATGTATATCTATCATCCCTACTGGTGTCTGATTGACGCAAATTGTTAACATAAATAACTCATTACGCTCCATTTTTTCACGTGCATACTTTATAAACGCTCTTTCATTTTCAATACTTTTCATTTCTTCCACCCAAGGAAGCCACATAGCAAGACGTTCTCGTTCAATAGAAACAATCTCATATAACCCTTCACTATGGCTATCGGATATATAAAAAAGTTGGCATCGTTTCCCACGTGATTTAAACTCTATGAATAGTTCCGAGTCCAAGTTGGTAGAATCCACTTCATACTCCTTGTTATAAATGATAATATTCTTTAACTTCTTTATTTACGAAATCATTATATAACTTTTTTACTACTTTTCAAATGACTAAAATTTTGTCTATCTTTTTGAGTACAGTACATATTACAACTACAAACGAATTAAGGTAAAACTAAAAGGACCTAGTCCTATATAGTAGAGAACTAAATCCTTCACTTAAATTATTTGTCTAACTTTCTAGTATCAGTTCAAGTTTACACCACTAGACTCTTCACATAGTCAGGGTAGCACAGAAAGATGTTTGCTTACTTAGTGAAATCCAATACTTTACGTCCTTGAATTTCACCTTTTTCCATTTGGTCAAAGACCTCTACCGCTGTATCAACAGGAACAGTTTCAACAACTGGCACTACCAAGCCTTGTGCACCGAAGTCGAAGGCTTCTTCCAAATCCTTACGTGTACCTACAAGAGATCCAACAACACGGATACCATCTAGAACTGTTTTGACAATTGAAAGCTCCATATATTCAGATGGGAGACCAACCGCAACGACTGTTCCACCAGCACGTACACTATCGACAGCTTGATTGAAGGCAACTTTAGAAACAGCGGTTACAACAGCACTGTGTGTACCACCAGTTTTTTCTTGGATATAACCCGCTACATCTTCAACTTCTTTACCGTTCACAACTAAGTCAGCACCAGATTCTTTAGCCAAATCAAGTTTATCTTGGTTGATATCAACGGCCACTACTCGTGCATTGAAAACTTTCTTAGCATATTGAATAGCCAAATTACCTAGTCCTCCAGCACCATAAATAGCTACCCATTGACCAGGTTCAACTTTAGCTTCTTTAATAGCTTTATAGGTTGTAACTCCCGCACAAGTAATAGATGAAGCTTGAGCTGGATTAAGTCCTTCTGGAACTTTCACAGCATAGTCTGCAGTAACTAAAGCATAGTCACTCATACCACCGTCAACACTATAACCAGCATTTTTTACAGAACGGCAGAGTGTTTCGCGACCAGTCGTACAATATTCACAATGGCCACACCCTTCGAAGAACCAAGCAATTGATACACGGTCACCTTTTTTAAGTGTTTCAACACCTTCACCAACTTCTTCGACAATACCAATACCTTCGTGACCTAGTATACGACCTGGTACTTGACCAAAGTCTCCATGAGCTACGTGAAGGTCAGTATGGCAGACACCGCAATATTCAACTTTAACCAAAGCTTGACCATGACCAACTACAGATGGTTTTTCATGATCAACAACTTCAACACCTGTACTTGCTTGATTAACAACAACTGCTCTCATCTTAATTACCTCCATATGATAACTTTAACACCTTCATTATAGCACTCACACAGACAATGTCAACGCTTACATAAAGCTTTTCTTAGCTTGCGAAAACTTTCTTGAAAACTCTCTATACAAGTGGAATTGCTACTATTTCTGCTGCTGATATTGCTTTGTTTCAATCATTTCCAAGATACCTATACTGTCTCACAAGTGTCTTGGAATCCGGTAGACTGACTTCAAAATGGAAATAATGATTGCGTCCATCTCTGGCATTCTCTTTATTTAATAGAAAATAATTCTTTTGACTGATAGCCATCTCCCTCATAATATCATCCGTCAAAAAGGTTAAGGGAATATCCATGGCAGAATAGCGATAAAAGTCTTCTTCAAATTTTAAATAGCTATCAGAAAAATAGTCAATTTGAAGTTTATCATCATAAATTTTTCTCTTCCTCATCTATGTTTTCAACCCCCAAACTAATTTCTAATATATCCTTTGTTCGAATACATTTATGTCGCTTGCAAGATTTTATAGTAACTTGATTAAAATCCAAGTCAACCACATAGCCACTACATCTACAGCGCCTACCTTGATCCTTTATCTGGAAACTTCCCAATAATTGACCTGAATAAAGCTGGTTTAATAAAGTAAACTTCTCTAAATCATCCAAATGACTCCTAAGATTTTCTTTAGTCTTATCTTCATGTAGGGAGCTTGTATGTTCTGATAAGAAAAAGCCCATCCACTTCATCATTCCCCTGTCTTGATGTTCCCTAGCTGATTGAAAGGGAAGGTAACTACGGTCTATCATTTTAAGCCATCTAATCCTCCAGCAGAGTGCCCACCAATAAGCTTACTTCGAGCAAGACTCCTAGATGCCTCCTGTAAAGCAGTTGCTTTTTGAATGGTCGTAAAGCCAAATTCCTGTCGAATACTATCTATAACTGCCTGAAGTCTTTCTTCTTTATCAATGTCATCTGGATTATCAAATAAAGAAAGAATCTGAAGCCTTTCATCTACAAAATTTGCATAAGAGACACTGACACTTCGAACAGCCCCTCCTTGATATTTCTTCCTAAAGAGTTCAATGACATGGCTTATTAGTACTCTTGTATTATTAGCGGGTTCAATCTTCATCTGTGCTTGTAGCGAACGCTTGCCCTCTAACTTTGAAAATCCAATGCTGATGGAAACTTGACAAGCTTTCTTATGGGCTCGTCTTAACCTAATAGCTACCTGTTCTGCCATCTCTCTTAGAATCAATTCAATATCAGCTTGACGCTCATAGTCTCGTGGCAAGATTTGGGAATTCCCTAAGCCATGTGACTTTGGTTTATAAGGTTTATGAACATTACTCTCATCGATACCGTTGGCATGAAAAAAAAGATCTAAACCCACAATACCTAACTCCTTTTTAAGAGTATCAGGATTGCTATTAGCAAGTTCTCGAATAGAGAAAATCCCCAACTTGTTTAAACGCTTCTCCATCCGCTTTCCAATCCCCCAAAAATCGGTCATATGGGGAATATTCCAAACCTTAGTCTCGACATCTTCATAGGACCAGTTGGCTCTCATAGTAGCCGTATGTTTGGCCTCATTATCAAGAGCTAACTTGGCCAATAAGGGATTGCTGTTAGACATCCCAACTGTCGAGTAAATGCCTGTCTCCCTCCAAATATCTCTTTGAATACGCCCTGAAATCATATCTAACTTATCTTTTCTTGTAACTGTTCTATCGGGAATAAAGTAATTCAGTGACGACGTGAGATCAATGAAACCCTCATCAATGGAATAAGGAAGAATATCTTCAACACTGGCATAATTCTGGAAAATGTGTTGAATCTGTATATTCTTTTTTATATAGAGGTCCATTCTAGGAGGAACAATAAAGGTAACCTTAGCCCAAGATTCGATGTAATCTACAAAATCTCTATCCGTTGGAAGACCTTGTTTTTTGGCATTATAATAATGAAACTTTCGAGAATGAATGTCAAAAGGTAAGTCATAAGAACGACTAACATTTGACTTGCCAAAAACTTGCTTAAATATGGGGGAAGAAGCTAGTATCAAACCATTAGCATTTTCCGCTCGGCTCATCACACATAGAGAAGTTTTAAGAGGGTGTAGTCCACGTTCAACACACTCCACACTTGCATAGAAAGATTTCATATCTACAAAAGCAATATCACTTTGCGGTTCTCTTGAATAATCAAAATATCCCATGCTCACCCTTTCGTTAGTTTATAAACTAACATTAGTATAAAATATAACTTGTTTTATTTCAAGTATTTTCCACAAAAAAATAACAACATCCCTTCTAGAATGTTGTTATCCTTCTATTTTTTCCCTTTAACTTGGTCGGTGGCAACATCTTCACCAAACCATTTGTCAGAAATCTTTTGGAATTCTCCATTTTTATAAAGGGTTCTAAATCCTTGATTGATTTTTTTAATCAATGTCTTATCTGCCTTACGAGCACCTACAGCAAAGCTTTCACCCTCGTAACCAGCAGGCATAACGTTATACTGATCCAGAACTCCTGATTTTTCTAAGTAGTAATTAGCATATACACGGTCAATCAATAGACCATCAATACGTCCACTATCAAGGTCAATCAAGGCCTGAGTAAAGGTCGAATATTGGACTGCTTTTTGGTTAGCCACGATATCCTTCAAAATCTTCGGAGAAGCATTGAAAGCATCATAACCGGAAGAGCCTGCTTGGGCACCTAAGGTCTTACCTGTCATTCCTGCAACAGAATCAATTCCCGAAGACTTTTTGGTTACCAGTACTTGTTCATTGACCATATAAGGCACTGTAAAGTCTGCAGACTGCTTACGCTCATCCGTGACCGAGTAACCATTCCAAATGAGGTCAATTGTCCCATTCTTCAGTTCTGTTTCTTTCATATCCCAGTCAATAGCCTGCCATTCGACATCGATGCCATACAATTTAAAAACTGCAGTGGCAAGATCAATATCAAAACCAACATAGCTACCATCCTTTTCCTCATATCCCATAGGAACAAAGGTCGCATCAAAACCAATTTTGATTTTCTTTTCTTTGGTATAGGTTTGCCACTGGTCTTTCTGAGTTGCAAAATGTGAGCGCGAGCTACAAGCCGATAGCGCAAACAAAGGCAAGACGACAAGACAACCTAGCAAAATCGTTTTTACTATTTTTTTCATGGAAAATCCTCACTATTTTGGATTGATAGTGACAATCTCATCGGCGATATGTTGTGCAAACTGCATATCGTGAGTAATAACGATTTGCGTAATCCCAGTCTCACGATTCTGCAAAATCAATTTTTCAACTTCTTGACGCAATTCAGGGTCAAGAGCTGACGTTGGTTCATCATAGCCGACAATTTTCGGATCAATCATCATGGCACGCGCAAATGCAACACGTTGTTTTTGTCCTCCTGAAAGAGAGTAAGGATAAGCATTTCCATGTGCTCCAAGACCTAAACGGTCAAGTAGCGCTTGAGCTTTTTTCTGGGCATCTTCCTTAGACATCCCCATCGTCTTAATTGGCGAAAGCGTTAGGTTTTCTAAGACTGTCAAGTGCGGAAACAGTTGAAAATCCTGGAAAACAAAACCTAGCAAGTTACGACTTTCCATCTGATCCAAAGGAATCTCTTCATTTTCGTAAATAATTTGTCCTGAATCGATAGTTTCAAGTCCTGCTAGCATACGCAAAAGAGTCGTTTTCCCACCACCAGATGGTCCGACAATAGCCAAGATTTTCCCTTCTTCTACCGTCAAATTATACTTATCAAAAATTTTGTGTTGACCAAATTGCTTGGAAATATTTTTTAATTCTAACATAAGGTCTCCTATTTGTAGTAGTTAAATTTCTTTTCAATGTGTTTAGAAGCCACAGTCACCACACCAACAAGGATGAGATAAATAGCTCCAGCCACAAACATCGGTGCTAAGGTTGCATCACGGTTTGCAGCGGTACGACTTTCCAAAAGAAGGTCTCCAACCCCAAGCACATAAACCAATGATGAATCCTTAACCAAGTTAATGATCTCGTTAAAGATACTTGGCAAGACAATCTTAACCACCTGAGGAAGAATAACATATCTGATAGTTTGGAAAGGACTAAGTTTAAGCATTTTAGCTGCTTCGTATTGTCCTTTCGGAATAGCCAAGATTCCTCCACGGAAAATCTCTGCGAAATAAGCTGCATAATTAAGCGTAAAAGCAAGAATAGCAGCTGGCAGACGATCAAAGACAATCCCAACACTCGGAAGAACGTAATAAACGAAGATCAATTGTAAAAGGAGGGGCGTTCCACGCATAATCCAAACATAAAGGGTTAGTAACCAATTTAAAGGTTTGAATTTAATCTGCATTAAGAAAGCAAGTACAATCCCTAATGGAATCGACAGTACGATAACAATGAAGAATACTTGAAGTGTGACTACCGCACCGTTCAAAAGGGCTGGTAATACTTCCAAAACGTATGACATATAAACTCCTATAATTATTTAGTATTGTTGAATATTATACCAAATTTTTAAAAAAAATGATATAAGATTTTGAAAATAGTAAAAAGGAGTGCGACTAGACCCACTTTTTAAATGAGTTCATAGTCACACTCCTGAGAGACTTAAATAATCGGTCCTAAGAAACAAACTATACTTAAGTCTAGTGTTTCTAAAGCTTATTTAGATTTTCTTAACAAATTCAGATTTAAGTTTCATAGCACCAAAACCATCAATCTTACAATCAATGTTGTGGTCACCTTCAACCAAACGAATATTTTTAACACGTGTACCTTGTTTAATATCTTTTGGCGCACCTTTAACTTTCAAATCTTTGATAACTGTAACAGTGTCACCGTCAGCAAGACGTGTGCCATTGCTATCAAGAACCACAAGTCCTTCTTCTTCTGCAACTTCGTTTGGATCCCACTCATAGGCACATTCAGGACATACAAGCAAGATTCCATCTTCATAAACATACTCTGAGTTACATTTTGGACAATTTGGTAATGACATAATTCTCTCCTAAGATTGTGATATAGATACTATTCTACTTTAGATTTCCTAATTAAGCAAGGGTGAAAACGATAAAAACAAACAACATCCCTTACACTGTAAGAGATGTTGGTATTTTTATTCAACAGTAACTGATTTAGCCAAGTTACGTGGCTTATCGACGTCGAGTCCACGATGGAGTGTTGCAAAATAAGCAATCAATTGTGTCGGTACGACCATTGAAATTGGTGACAAGTAAGGGTGAACGTTATTAAGAACGATGTCATCACCTTCTTTAGCAACATTTTCCTCAGCAATAGTCAACACTTTAGCACCACGTGCTGCAACCTCTTGGATATTACCACGAGTGTGGCTAGCAAGAACAGCGTCAGACAAGAGCGCAATAACAGGTGTACCATCTTCGATCAAAGCAATCGTTCCGTGTTTCAACTCACCTGCTGCAAAACCTTCACATTGGATATATGAGATTTCTTTCAATTTAAGACTAGCTTCCATAGCAACGTAGTAATCTTGACCACGACCAATATAGAAAGCATTACGTGTTTCTGCAAGAAGAGCTGCCACTTTCTCGTCAATGACTTCTTTTTCAGAGAGTGTTGATTCGATAGATTGTGCTACAAGTGACAATTCATGTACCAAGTCGAAAGCTTTAGCTTTTTCATTACCATTAGCCTCACCGACTGCTTTAGCCAAGAAAGCAAGAGCTGCAATCTGAGCAGTGTAAGCTTTAGTAGAAGCTACGGCAATTTCTGGGCCAGCATGAAGAAGCATTGTATGGTCAGCTTCACGAGAAAGAGTAGATCCCGGAACGTTTGTCACTGTCAAACTTGGAATACCCAACTCGTTAGCTTTAACAAGAACCTGACGGCTATCTGCTGTTTCACCTGATTGGCTAATAAAGACAAAGAGAGGTTTCTTGCTAAGGAGTGGCATACCATAACCCCACTCAGAAGAAATACCAAGCTCAACTGGTGTATCTGTCAACTCTTCAAGCATCTTCTTAGAAGCAAAACCAGCATGATATGATGTTCCTGCCGCAAGGATATAGATACGATCAGCCTCTTGAACAGCCTTGATAATATCAGCATCTACAGTCACTTGCCCCTTATCATCTGTGTAGGCTTGGATAAGCTTACGCATCACTGTTGGTTGCTCATCGATTTCTTTGAGCATGTAGTAAGGGTAAGTGCCTTTACCAATATCAGATAGGTCAAGTTCAGCTGTGTAGCTATCACGTTCTTTTACATTGCCATCATAATCTTGAACTTCAACACTATCAGCTTTCACGATAACTAACTCTTGATCGTGAATTTCCATGTATTGATTAGTTTCGCGAATCATAGCCATGGCATCTGAGCAGACCATGTTATAGCCATCACCAAGACCAATCAAAAGTGGTGATTTGTTTTTTGCCACGTAAATTGTTGAGGCATCTTCAGAATCCATGAGAGCAAAGGCATATGATCCACGGATAATGTGAAGAGATTTCTTGAATGCTTCAAGAGTTGACAAACCATCTTCTTCAACGAATTTTCCAATCAAGTGAACTGCAATTTCAGTATCGGTTTGACCTTTGAAATGGTGACCAGCAAGGTATTCTTCCTTAATTTCAAGATAGTTTTCAATAACACCATTGTGAACCAAAACAAAACGTTCTGTTTCTGAGCGGTGTGGGTGAGCATTGTCCTCTGTTGGTTTACCGTGAGTTGCCCAACGAGTATGTCCAATACCGGCTGTTCCTTCTACTCCTTCAGTTTTAGCAGCAAGTTCCGCAATACGGCCAACAGCCTTAACCAATTGACTAGATGCATCGCCCGCTACAAAGATACCAGCTGAATCATAACCACGGTATTCTAGCTTTTCAAGTCCTTGAATCAAGATATCAGTTGCATTTGTGTTACCTACAACACCAACAATTCCACACATATTTTTAATAATAACCTCAGATCAAAGAGGTCATGTCTCCTTCATTTAAAATTGGTATAGTCAATAAGCTCTTTAAAAAGCTTAACGAGGACAGTATATTCCATATATTTGACATTGTCAAGCATAAAAATTGGTATAGTCCTAAAAAGACTTTTTACTCGCCTCTTATCCTAAGGAATAATCCTTAAAATATGCTATAATAAGGCTATGCGAATTCAACAATTACATTATATTATCAAAATCGTCGAAACCGGCTCAATGAATGAAGCTGCAAAACAACTTTTCATCACACAACCAAGTCTTTCAAATGCTGTTCGTGACTTGGAAAGAGAAATGGGAATTGATATCTTTATCCGTAACCCTAAGGGAATCACCTTAACGAAGGATGGCGTTGAATTTCTCTCTTATGCCCGTCAGGTAGTGGAACAAACGAATCTCTTGGAAGAACGCTACAAGAGTCACACAGAGACACGTGAATTGTTTAGTGTTTCCTCTCAACACTACGCTTTTGTTGTCAATGCCTTCGTCTCACTTCTTAAGAGAGCTGATATGACACGTTACGAGCTCTTCCTACGTGAAACACGTACTTACGAAATAATTGAGGATGTTAAGAACTTCCGTTCAGAAATTGGTGTGCTCTTCCTTAACAGCTATAACCGAGATGTCTTGACTAAGATGTTTGACGACAACCGTCTCACATATACCAGTCTCTTCAAAGCTAGACCACATATCTTTGTCAGCAAGTCAAATCCCTTGGCTAAGCATGAAGTTGTCTCTTTAGAAGATTTAGAAGACTTCCCATACCTTAGCTACGACCAAGGGATTCATAATTCCTTCTACTATTCTGAAGAAATTCTCTCTCAGATTCCCCATAAAAAATCCATCGTGGTTTCAGACCGCGCGACACTCTTCAACCTATTAATCGGTTTGGATGGTTATACCATTGCTACAGGTATTTTAAATAGTAATTTGAATGGTGATAACATTGTCTCTATCCCGCTTGATATTGATGATGAGATTGATATTGTTTACTTGAAGCATGAAAAGGCAACCCTCTCTAAAATGGGGGAAAAATTCCTAGATAACCTCGTTAAAGAAGTCACTTTTGACAACTAATAGATGTTAGTCCCCAGCATATAATGTTGGGGACTTTTTATCGCCCAAACTATTCAATTTTGGTGCACAAAAAAAGAGCCTTTCGACTCTCATCATTATTTATAATTTTTATAGCTTGCCCAAGCCTCATCTATAGATAAGGTCTCAGCATCTGTGTATGAGCCTCTATAGCTATTCCAAACAAGGCCACTTGTTGAAGCAGTTGCTTGAGTAACTGGAGCTTGATCGTAGGCAGTCAAACCATAGTATGCAATAATGCTATTTAATTTAGAAGCGTAAAGACTGTCAGTTGCATAAGTTCCTGTCAGTGCTTGAGTGGCATCTGCATAACTACTTGTATTTGATTTCCATGTACCAGCATAAGTTGATGACGTCATCAAAGCAGCATAATCGGCTAAAGAATCACTTAGACTTCCATAAGAACGGAAAGGTTCATCAATCTCATAAGTCTTCCCTGTACCATCGTCTTCCCAAGTACGCATGGTCACAGAATTCCCGTTATAAGAGCCCTTAATCCCGAAGAAGTTGTAATAAGGAGCTTGACTCAAACCTGACTGACCTGAATTTGATTCCAGAATGGCTTGAGCAATTAGAACAGAAGCATAGATATTGTAATCTTGACCAATCTGTCTAGCAGTCTCTCCGATACTATCAATAAAAGCCGTCGTAGTTTGATTGTAGGCAGCTTCAGCTTTAGCATTAACACTGTTATCATTTTTTCTATCTGTTGTGAAAGCTAGAACCAAAAAAAGTGAACACATAAAAGCTCCCACGATAAAAATCATATACTTCTTTAAATGACGATACATACACCCTTCCTTCATAATATTTTCGATTATAATATTTTAATACTATTCTATCAGAAAAACTGACAAGTCGCAACTTTCAGACCTATTTTCCTTGATAAATAAAGCAAATGTCATCTTTACATCATATTTATAATAAGCTATAATATAGTCAAATTTTAAGGAGATAGATGAATGAAAATAAAAGAATTCTTACTCGGATTAAGTATTGCAATACTTATATCTCTCCTAGCATGGTTCCTTGGAAACTTGTTCCCTATCATTGGTGGACCTGTCCTTGGTTTATTTATAGGACTTCTGCTAGGAATAATTCTAAGAGATTCACAGAAACTTAAAGCAGGAATGCAATTCACTTCTAAAAAAGTATTACAATACGCTGTTATTCTTCTTGGATTTGGACTAAATCTTTCCCAAGTCTTTAAGGTTGGCGTAACATCACTTCCCATTATTCTAGTAACTATTACTACAGCACTGCTTACTGCTTATGTCGTCCATCGCGTGTTCAAGCTAGATAGTGAAATTGCTACTTTAGTAGGTGTTGGTTCTTCTATTTGTGGGGGATCTGCTATCGCTGCAACTGCTCCTGTAATCAAGGCTAAAGATGAATCTATTGCAACAGCAATCTCTGTAATTTTCTTTTTCAATATCTTAGCAGCTCTACTCTTCCCTCACTTGGGATCCTGGTTGGGACTTAGTAATCAAGGCTTTGCCATATTTGCTGGAACAGCTGTCAACGATACTTCTTCTGTAACTGCTACAGCCAGCTCTTGGGATAGCTTACATGGAACATCCATTCTAGAGCAGGCAACAATTGTTAAGTTGACTCGAACGCTTGCTATCATCCCTATAACTCTTGGGCTTTCTGTATGGCAGTCGCGAAAGGACAATACAAAGGAAGCATTCTCGCTAGCCAAAGCAGTGCCTAACTTTATCCTTTGGTTCCTTTTGGCCTCACTGATTACAACTGTTTCAATGTCACTCGGTGTAACACCTGCCGTCTTTTCACCTTTAAAAGACCTTTCGAAATTTATGATTGTTATGGCCATGGCAGCTATTGGTTTCCAAACAAATCTCAAACAACTAATCACTAAAGGAGGCTCAGCACTTCTAGTGGGAGGAGTTTGTTGGTTATTAATCAGTCTTGCTTCTCTTCTCATGCAAAAGCTATTAGGACTTTGGTAAAAGACATCTAAAAAACTCACAATCTTGCTAAGTTTGTGAGTTTTTATTATAGAATCATTTTTTATACTCAAAGACATAGGTTTGAATAACCTTGTCCCCATCGTTTGTTACTTTCAAATCAACATTGTAACTCTTAGTTTCACCACTAATATCCTGAACCTTATAATCACCATCTTTTTTTACAGAAGAGGTGGTCTGCCCTGAATAATGCTTTACTTCAAGACTTGAAGTTCTGTCTAGAGAAAAAGGAATGAGCCCATTTAAAGAATATAGCCCATACAAAATAAGACATAAAAAGCTCAGTGACGCAAGGCTCACCAAATAATATTTAACAAAAGCCCCCAATTTCAACCCCTGTTTACTCACTTAGTTGTTATCTTCCTTTAACTTAACATTATTTTTATTAGAGTATTTTCAAATTTTATTTTACACACATTTGGGTATTTTGTCAAATTATTTGATATTTAAAACAGAACCTATATTTTTCTATATACTAAAAGCCGTTAGATGACTAACGGCTATTTTTTATTTCTGAAATAACGTATTCAAGACGGCTATAGAGACCAAGTAATAAGTCGTAACTTCGATTTTCATTTTCTTTCAAAACAGTGAAAACTGTTGTACTATAGGTAAATTCAAAGAAGTCATCTAATTCCTTGAGCCAGTCATCAATAACCCCTAAATTTTGATCAATGATTGCAAACAAACTTGGTTGATACCAGATTGTACCTTCGATATAAAGGTTTTTGTCAGATAATTTAGATAGGGATACTTTCAAGTCAGCAAGCTCTCGTTTAGCAAGATTTGGTTCAATCTTTAAATCAAAAAGCAAGCGTGCATCATGATTTAGAATATCGAGTTCTGCTTGAAGCAGTTGAATATAATGTATCGCTACTAAATACTGGTTCATGGGTCTCTCCTGGTCATCTGAAAATCGTACTATTATTGTACCACTAAAGAATGAAAAAATGTAGTAATTATTTAATTTTTTACAGGATTTTTTTAGAAAAAATACCATGCTTTAAATTTCTATTTAAAAATAATGACACTAGCGATTTTCTAAGAGTTTAAGAAATGAAAGATTTTTTAAAAAAAGAAAAACACTCACGAATGAGCGCAATTCTAGTATTAATGACTAACCATTTCTTGGGCAATTTCAAAGCCACTAAGTTTTCCAGGATAGTAAGTTGGCCAATTATCCATCTCTTTTAGAATCTCATCTTGGCTACTATTTCCGAAGAAAATATGGAAATGTGCTGAAGTTGTTGGATCTATTTGATGATCTGAAAATTGGACATATTGGTAAGGATTGTCAGCAGCTTGACTGTCAGTTGCTGTGAAGAGATAACGGACACCTTTTTTACCAGAAGCATAAGTCAAAATCTTATAACCATCATAACGATAAGTGTGTGTCACGCTACTTCCATCATTTTTTGTGAAAGTCATGGTCATCTTTTTACCATCAATAGCAATTTTAGAAACATCTGTTTGATAGCCCTTAGTGTAGTACTCTTTATACTCTTGTGCGGTTTTATCCTTATTCAATAGAGCTTTGTATTCAAATACTTGATCTAAAGTACCATCTTGGAGGTAAGGATAGACCGATTGCCATTCACCAGACCAATCAGAAAGTTCCCTATCTTTGACATCTTTGTCATCAAAGTAACCATTTTGGACTGTTTTCTTATCATCGCTTCCTGTTTCAGGTTGGATAGCTTTACCTTCAACATCTGTTGTTAAACGAAGGTTTTTAAGATTCTCAGTCATAACACTGACATAATCTTCACCTTTTTTCAACTGTTCCTTAGTTAGTGATTCAATTGGATTTAAAACTGCTGTCTTAACTCCTACTTCATTAGCTAAGGTTTTGGCAACGCTACTTGAAGCATTTTCCTCAAAGTAGATATAGTTAATGTCATATTCTTTGACATACTTAGAAAGGCTAGCGATACGTTTTGCAGATGGATCAGATTCAGCTGAAACACCTGAAATTGGTACTTGTGTCAAACCGTAATCTAAAGCAAGGTAGGCAAAAGCTGAGTGCTGGGTAACAAAACTTTTCTGTTTCGCTTGACTTAAGGCTTCAGTATACTCCTTATCCAAAGTCTTTAATTTTTTAAGGTATTTCTCAGCATTAGTTGTAAAGACTGCTTTTTTATCTGGGTGTTGAGCAATCAAACCGTCCCTAATAGTTTCAACTAATTTTTGAGAACGTTTAGGTGAGAGCCAAACATGAGGATCATATTCGTGGTGATGCTCTTCTCCACCGTGATCATGATCTTCTTCCTCTATTCCAGGTAAGAGAACCATGCCTTGACTTGCCTTAATGATTTTTGTATTTTTAGTGTTGATAGACTTTTCAACTTTTGGAACCCAGGTTTCCATATTTTCATTTAGGTAGACGAAAGTGTCTGCTTTTTCAATATCAGCGACATTCTTAGTAGATGGTTGAAAATCGTGGGCTTCACTACCAGCGGGAATAAGATAAGACACCTCTCCCTCATCGCCAACAACCTGCTTTGTAAATTCATAAACAGGGTAAAAGCTGGTCACAACCTTCAAGTCGCTATTTCCTTTTGAACCGTGGTGACTAGTCGTATAATAAATACCTGCACCAGCAGCTAAAACAACTGCTGCTATTCCTGCTAGGCCAAAAATGCGTTTCTTTTTCATGATATTCCTTTCAAAATACTTAACCAGTTAATAGTTTACTGGTTAAGTATATCACACTTCATTTATTTTGCAAGTACTAAAATAAAAAAATTGAAATATTTCGATGAAAAAGAATTATTTGATATACTGGAAATATCATTTGGAAAGTAGGTTATACATGTTTCGTAAATTAACCCTATATCTTTTTTTATTGCTTGCATCCATTGGCCTGACTTATGATACACAATCATACACCTCAGGTGCCTTGTCTGGTTCAGCATACGGTATTATTGGACTATCAACACTAATTGCCTTATGTTATATCCTACCAGGAATATTTCTGGTTCGATACTTAGGCAAGAGATGGCAGGTGAAACCACTTGTTCTCATATTTGCTCTAATTGGTGGAGTCTTTATCACAGGATGGATAGCTGGTTATGCCAATACCATTTCTCACGACTGGGTGACTGCTCATCTTTCTTCAAAGAGTTTCTTCTACCGCTTTGAGGATGCTCTTATGGCTCCCCTAGTTGAAGAACCCCTCAAACTAGCTGCTTTTCTCTTTGCTATCTATATGGTGCCAACAAAAAGTTACAAGGAGCTCTTGCTTGTCGCTATTACGGCAGGTCTTGGCTTCCAGATTAGTGAAGACTTCTCCTATATTCTTTCAGATTTGCCTGATGGTTTTTCTTATACGATTTCAGGGATTCTTGGTCGTACTGTTGGTGCTGTATCATCTCACTGGCTTTACACATCCTTCCTTGCAATGGGGCTAGTCCTTATATGGCGTTCACGTCAAAAACTCATTAATTCCAAGTACAGTCTTATTGGTATTCTTTATGCTTGCGGTGCTTTTGTGGCACACTTTGCTTGGAATTCACCTCTTCGAAATTTAGAAAGCGATTTGCCATGGGCATCAGGCCTTCTCATTTCAGTCAATCTTTTCTTTTTCATTACACTTTATCAGATTCTCTCGAAACTGGATGAAGAAAACAAGTAATGTTTAGAATACTAAAAAAACCTTTCCAATTTTATGGAAAGGTTTTTTTGATGACTTTAATCACTCATAGAAAAACGATTAGTCATCAAGTTACTTGCATCATCTAAGACTTTTGCCAATAGTTTATCTGTTTCTGACTGAATCTTATCACTAATTTTTTGATTTTCAGATTCAAAATCAATACTCTCGCCATTTGCTAAAGCATTATCGACATGATTAATCATGGCATGGCCTAGAGCCATCGTTGTTTCTACATAGGCATCCAAATCAGCTTCATGCTGTTGGAAATGAGGATCACAGATAGCAGCAATCAAGCGATTACTCCAGTAGAAATTGCCTGTATCTACTTTATCAGTTGTTTGACGGAAATAAGCAGGTGTTGTTCCGACCTGAGTCCAGAATGGCACCATTGTACCAAATGGCATTGATCCATAGGCTAACCACTGAATACCAGTTGTTTCTGATGGTTTGTTAGGACGCATTTGCAAGAGAGCTGTTTGACTAGTACGGTTAATACCGATTGGACGAAATTGGCGTTGACTCACTGCATCTCCTTGAGGTCCATAAGGATCATAAGGCGTATCTTGGTAATGAAGACTCAAGACATATTTAACATCTTCAACTGTAATTTTGCGGTATGGTTTTTGGCACCATGGAATAAAGAATGATTTTGGATCATAATCTTTTTCTGGGTTCAAAAATTTCTGCATAGCCCAAGCGCGTGGTGTATTATAATGACGATCCTTATCTCGTTGGCTACCAAAAGCATAACGTGGATTAAAGTGTTCATTAGAATAAGTCAAATCCAAGTGATGTTTATTAATAAAATTTCGAATGTCTGGTGAGGCAAGATAATCGTCTGGATTTTCAAACTCATAGTGATCGATACCAAGTTGGTTTGGATTAGTAACATAGGCATCGTCTGGAACACGTCTTGCAATCCAATGGTGACCACCAATTGTTTCCAACCACCAAATTTCTTCAGTGTCTGAAAAAGCAATTCCATTAGACTCGTAAGTTCCGTAAGTTTCAAGGAGTTCTCCTAAACGAAGGACACCTTCACGCGCCGTCTTGATATATGGCAAGACCAAAGTCAACATATCCTCTTCTCCAAAACCATCTTTAACAAGAGGATCAGCGCCGAGAACACGCGCATTGGTCGTAATTGTTTCTGTTGCACTCATGGCAACATTAGCTGAGTTAATTCCAGCTTCACCCCAAATACCATCTTTCCCAAGCGCATCTGGAACAGAAGTATAACGTAGAGGATTATCTGGCAAATCAATTGAAAAATTGCTAAGCACAGACTGGTAATGACGCGGTTGGTCTTTAGGGTTCACGACGAGAAATTCTTTGGGCGTAAAAACGCCTGATTGAGAATCCTCAGTACGTGCAATCATGGTAGAGCCATCATATGAGGCTTTCTTACCTACTAAAATCGTTGTACAAGCCATAAAAGCTTCCTTTCTACTTACAAATCGTCGGCAATCTTATTGATTTTTCTGAGACGATGGTTAACACCACTCTTGGTCAGAGGAGGTTCTATACTATCTGCGATCTGCTGGATAGAGTAATCTGGGTTGGCAATACGGAGTTGGGCAATTTGGCGCAGCTCCACCGGTAAAATCTCCAAGCCAACCGTATCCATAATCTTGATAATATTATTAATTGTTTTCATGCTAGCACTAATCGTTCTAGCAATATTGGCTGTTTCCGCATTATTGGCACGATTCAGATCATTTCTGGTTTCTCGCATAATTTTGACCTCTTCGAAGGTATCCTTAGAGTTCATTGCACCGATAACAAGGAGAAAATCCATAATGTCCTCAGCTTTTTGAAGATAGGTCACAAACCCATTTTTATGACTCAAAACCTTAGCATCGAGCATAAATTTTTTCATGAGAGAAGCTAAATCCTCTGCGTGGTCTTGGTAAACGGAAAAAATTTCTAATTGATAACGGCCTTTTTCAGGATCACGTACTGTTCCAGTCGCCAAAAAAGCGCCTCGTAAATAGGATCTTCCAGCTTCGTCATCTTCCATTACTGATGTTTCAATACCTGTTTCAAAGCCAAAGAAAGAATCCGCCAATTGTAAATCGGACAAAATATCATTGACATGGTCAGCGACAAAAACCGTGTAAACACGATTTTTCTTGAGATTGGTCTTGTTGTGATGTCTCAATTCAGGATTACTCTGATAACGACTTTCCATTAATTGGTAGATATGTCGCGCAATCTTTGCATTTTCTGTTGAGATGGAAAGAGTCAAACCTTGATTGGTCAATCCAACTGAACCAGACATCTTAATCAATGCTGACAATTCAGCCTTGTCTTTGGTTGAAGCAGCAATTATCTCTTCTTTAACCTTAATTGTGAAACTCATGACTTGTTCCTCACTAGGTGCATGAGCTCATCCACTACCAAGTCACCATGGTGGAAGGCACCACCATTTTCAAGTCGCAGAAAATTAGAAGACACAACTGTTTTAGCTTCACGACGTAAGCCCTCAAAATCATGCTCAACCTGAACAAGGTATTCATCAAATTTATTACTAGCCATGTATTCCTTAGGCACTTTCTTGATGTTAACTAAGACATTGTCAATCACATCAGAGCCAAGATGACGATTAAGAACAGCCACATGGTCGGCATCTGAGAATTGTTCCGTTTCTCCGTACTGAGTCATAATATTACAAATGTAAGTCACATCAGCCTTGGTCTCAATAAGGGCCTGACGAATCTCTGGTATAACTAGGTTGGGCAAAATCGATGTATAAAGAGATCCAGGACCCAAAACAATCATATCACTATTCATAATAGCATCAACAACCTTACGACTGGCCTTAGGCTCTTCATCATTATAGGTATTGGTCACATAAACGCGTTCAATCATGCCATCGTACTGGGCAATACTACTCTCCCCTGCTACTTCATGACCATCCTGAAAAACGGCATGAAGCGTCAAGGCTGTCTCACTAGCTGGATAAATCTTTCCTGTAACATGGAAGAACTTCGTCAGAAGCTGCATGGCATTATAGGTAGAGCCCTGCATTTCTGAAATTCCAGCGATGATTAGGTTTCCGAGTGGATGACCAGCCAAAGCACCATCGGTTTTATCAAAACGATATTGGAAAACTCTTTCATAAAGTTTAGGCATATCACTCATAGCTACCAAAACATTACGCAAATCCCCTGGAGGTGTCAGTTGCATGATATCACGCAAATCTCCCGAAGAACCGCCATCATCAGCTACAGTTACCACAGCAGTGATATCAACATCCTTATGACGCAAACTACGAAGAATGACTGGGATACCAGTTCCCCCACCTATTACTGTAATTCTTGGTTTTTTCATGAACGATTCACTGTCTCCTTACGTCGATCCTTATCACGATGTGTTTCATTGACTGTCCAATCATTTTTCAAATCTTGAGCCAAACGATGTGCAAAGGCTACACTACGGTGTTGACCACCTGTGCAGCCAACAGCAATGGTAAGAACAGACTTACCTTCTTTTTTGTAACCAGGTAAGATTGGTTTAATAAGCTGTGTCAAATGATTGTAAAAGTCTTCCGATTCCTTATGGTTCATGACGTAATCAAAAACCTCTTTATCCAAACCTGTGAGGTTACGAAGTGCAGGATCATAATAAGGGTTTGGCAAGAAACGGACATCAAAAACTAGATCTGCATCTAATGGCAATCCATATTTAAAACCAAAACTCAAAACTTCAATACGGAAAGAAGATTGGTCTTGTTCAGATGAGAACTGTTCAGAAATAGCCTTACGCAACTGGCGTGGAGTTAATTCTGTCGTATCAACCACGTTTTGACTTAAGCTCTTAAGCGGTGACAAAAGCTCACGCTCAAGCTTAATGCCATCCAAAACACGACCATCTGCCGCCAATGGGTGGCTACGACGTGTCTCTTTATAACGAGAAACCAATTCACCATCAGTGGCATCCAAGAATAGAATCTTGAAATTAAGTTCCTCATTACTTTCCAATTTATCCAGAATATCGTTAATCTCATCGAAGAACAAGCGACTACGCATGTCAACAACAAGAGCAATCTTGTCTGTCTCTTCACTATGTTTTACCAATTCGATAACCTTAGGTACCAAAGAGGGGGGCATATTATCAATGGTGAAGTATCCAATATCCTCAAAAGATTGAATTGCTACAGTCTTACCTGCACCACTCATCCCTGTTACAACAACTAAATTAATTTTTTTCGTTCCCATGAGACTCCCTTTCTAGTCTTTCTTCTTTCAAGACACGAATATCGTCTGACATCTTCTCAACTTGTTGGCTAACCCCCATAATCATTTCTGTCTGCAATTTTTGAATTGTCAGAAGATCTGATTGGTCTTGTTGAACCAAGTGGTCTATTTTTTGATGCAAAAGTCGGATTTCTTCCTTAGACTGGGTATTGACGTGATAGTCGTTACGCGCTTGTAAACGGTCATAATCCGATGCTCGATTCTGACTCATCATAATCAATGGTGCCTGAACGGCCGCTAGAGTAGACAGGGCCAGATTCAACAGAATAAATGGATACTTATCAAAGGCAATCCCAAAGGGTTGAACAACATTCAGCCCCATCCAAATAGCCATAAAAGCAACGAATGACAAGATAAAAGTCCAAGATCCACCAAATCGGGCCACTTCATCCGCCACTTTTTGACCAAAAGTAATCCTACTATCCAATTGTTCCTGGATGTCTTGATCCTCGTACAATAAACTCTTGGTCACATCGTGAACGGTTTCCCGAACATGTTCGTTTTTCTCATTAGCATTTGCAATAACTTCATCAAGAAAAACCAACCTATAATCCAAAAGACTGATATTACTAATAAAATCATGTCCTTGTAAATCAGGGTAATCTTTTTTCAAAAGCACCTGCAAACGACTATTTAGACGTTCGAAATAAGAGCCATCGGTTTCATCGAACCACTCTTTAGAGATATAATCCTGAACTCTCTTAACCTGCATATTTTCGCCTTCTTTCTAGGCTCTATTATACCATATTGAAAGCTTAAACGTTCAATAGATAAAGGAAAAGAGTCCAAGACTAACCTCAGACTCCTCAATTATTGGGACAATTAATTTAAACTCTTCTTATTGGTAATTTAAAGTCCAGTAGTAAGTACCGTCACCAGCGACAACACAAGCTACTGCTGCTTGAGTAGCATCTGGACTCATGAGAAGTTCACGAATACCACTACTCAACCATTTATTGGCTACAACTGAACCATCAGATTCACGACGGTAAACAATACCATCACTGTTGTAAGTGTGTGAAATATCTTTGGCATGTGGAAGGGTTGTGCTATTGTAAAGATCATCAGACCATGTAAGTGCTGGCAAACCAGCAGCTGTACGTTGCGCATTGATTTCATTAAAGGCAGCCTTAGCTGAGTCAACTTCAACATAATCAGAGTTTTCAGTTGGTTCTACATGATAAACAAATTTAACATAACCAAATTCAACATCACTATATTTTTTGTCGTCAACACCGCTCTTGAGATTAGCTGTAATAACATAGTCACGTGCCCAAGCACTGCCCTTAGAAGCGTTGAAGTTGTCAACATCTTCAATTTCCCAAGTGACATTACAATCCCAGCCAGCATTATCTAAGAATTTTGGAGCAAAATTCTTAATAACATAATCTTTGAATTCATCTACATTTTGGAATGGAAGAGCTTCACCAGCTTTACCAGTACCAACTACATTTTCAGAATACAACTTAACACTTGATGCATTGTCATCGTACATGTATTCGTCGTTTCCTGCTGGTTTATGGAAATCTGGATCAAGCTCAGGGTCATCATTGGCAGTACCATTGTAGAGTTTCCATTTACCATCAACCCATTTGTAGTAACCATCGATACCACGCGCATTATCTTCATCTGTCAATGCCACACGGTAGTAATAGGTACCGTTGTCATCTACAAATCGTGGATCTGAATACATGCGATAATCTGTTGGTGGCAATGTTGGTTTTGGCAACTTATCATAGTCAATGTTTGTTTCAGGCGCATACGGTGGTTTTTCAAGTTCAGGAGCTTCAGAACTTGTTTCTGATGTTGAACCTGTCTCAGAAGTAGCAACTGAGTCTGAGGTGATTACTGAAGTTGAATTACCTGTTGAAGCAGCATCTGAAGTTGTGGCAGAGGTTGAATCTACAGTTGACGCTACTTCTGAACTTGCTGATGAAGTTGAGTCAACAGTTGATACTGCTTCTGAAGTTGCTGATGACGTTGAATCTACAGTTGATGGTGCTTCTGAAGTTGCTGATGACGTTGAATCAACCATCGATGGTGACTCTGAAGTTGCTGATGATGTTGAATCAACTGTTGATGGTGCTTCTGAAGTTGCTGATGACGTTGAATCAACCATCGATGGTGACTCTGAAGTTGCTGATGACGTTGAATCAACCATCGATGGTGACTCTGAAGTTGCAGACGAAGTTGAATCAACCATTGATGGTGCTTCTGAAGTTGCTGATGACGTTGAATCAACCATTGATGGTGCTTCTGAGCTTGCTGATGACGTTGAATCTACAGTTGAAGTTGTTGGAGCTTCAGAATCTGTGCTTGAAGCCTTAACAAGCACCCACTTACCATTTGAATAATAGTAATAATCGCCATTATCTTTCAAATAATAGTGAGTACCATTTTCATAACGGTAGTGAGGGTCATTTCTCAAAACCTCATAACCTGTCGTTGGTGTATTGTTAGAACCACTATTGTTGTTATTATAGTCACCACCACGAACCCAACGACCGTTATAGTTAACATAGTAGCTACCATCACTCAAAATGTAGTACAAATAACCATTGCTATAGCGGTAAGTACCTGATTCGTTGTAGTTGTTGTAACCAGGATTATAGTTGTTATAGCCATAATTATAGTTATAATTATAGCCATAGTTATAGTTTGGATAGTAATTATTGTAACCGTAGTTATAGCCATAATTGTAAGTATAGCCTGGATAATAGCCATTGTAGCCGTAGTTATAACCATAGTTTGGATAATAGTTGTTATACCATGAGTTATAACTATAGTTATTAGAATAACCACGTCCATAATAACTATCGGCCTGTGCATGATTGTTGCCAACTACCGTTGGTGCTAAAATAGCTGCCCCTAGGACAGCACATGAAAATAATCGTAAACTCTTTCTCATTGTCTTTTCCCCTTTTAAAAAAATATACCTTTTATAAGCAATCGCTTACATTTCCATTTACACTTTAATTGTAAGAAATAAAACTTCTATTGTCAAATTATTTTAATAATAGAAGTTTCTCAGACTAAACCAATAGAAGACTAACAAAGACCTAACTTTCTTTGTGAAAAACGGTTAGGCGGACCTCTTTTAGGGCTTAAAGGCAAGTGTTTAAACAAAAAAGCCCTCTATTTGTATAAGGACTTTTAGCGTAACATTAACGATTATCAATATTTTCTGGGTAAAGATCGTGATTAAAGAGACGTTGCTCGGCCATCTTCTCATACTTTGTTTCAGGACGACCGTAATTATAATAAGGGTCAATCGAAATACCACCACGAGGTGTAAATTTACCCCAAACTTCTAAGTAACGAGGGTTCAAAAGTTTCACTAAATCTTTACCAATGGTATTAATACAGTTTTCATGGAAGTCTCCGTGATTACGGTAACTAAAGAGATAAAGCTTTAGAGATTTAGACTCAACGCAGAGCTGGTCTGGAATATAAGAAATATAAATACTTGCAAAATCAGGTTGCCCAGTAATAGGACAAAGTGATGTAAATTCTGGACAGTTGAATTTGATAAAGTAATCATTATCAGTATGACGATTATCAAAAGACTCCAAGACTTGTGGAGAGTATTCAAAAATATAAGGTGTCTCCTTATTACCAAGGAGAGTGAGGTTTTTCATTTCTTCTTGTTGTGACATTTTTCTTCCTTTGTTGTTAATTTTTCTAGACCTTTATATGGTCAATTTTTAATCTAAATTTCTAATGTTAATCATTAAAAAAGTAAAAATACTATCAATTCTAAGCTTATAGAATGTGAAGATTAGACACCGCGCTCATTATCGTAGAGTAGGGTATGAAGCTGAGGGAGAACACGCACATTTCCCCACGAGTCATCAGCAGCTACTGTCTCCCAGAGCTCTTTGAGGCGATCTAATTGATGTTGGACAATATTACCTTCTGCTTTCGGTTCAGGATTACCAGCCGAAAGAAACATGACATCTGGCTGATAACGTTCCTGAATCATTTTAGCAAAGGCTAAATCATCATCGTCAAAAACAGGAACTTTGAAGGTAACTTTATCAGGATCAAGTTGTGAAACAATAAAGTCAAGGGTTTCCATATTGACTTCCATCTTGGATGATGGTGGTTTAGGACTTAAGGTTACTTGATCAATATCCTTGAGCCACTCCTGCCAGCGAGAACCCTGAGTTTCAACGGCCAAAGTCACTCCTCTAGCCTTGAGTTTTGAAACGAGTTCAGCCATATTTGCCGCTAAAAGAGCTGGGTTTCCTCCAGACAGAGTAACATAGTCATAAGTTCCTAGCGCATCTAAAGCCTCAATAACTTCATCAGCTGTCATACGTGTTGGCTTCTCTGACCCATCCCAAGTAAAGGCAGAATCACACCAATCACAATGGTAATCACATCCTGCTGTCCTTACAAACATGGTCTTTTGACCGATAGCTCGGCCTTCCCCTTGAAAAGTCGGTCCGAAAATTTCAAGCACTGGCAGTTTGAGTACACGTTCTCTAGTCATCCAACCACTCCCGTCTAAACTCTGCGAAGGCTGTTGGTGTTTCATAAAGACGCACATATTCCAAACGAAGTCCTCTCTCCTCTGGCAGATGTTGACTCGTCGTCTGGAAAATCCAGAAAACCATATTTTCCGCAGTTGTATTCATATAAGGCAGAGTCTCATTGAGATAACGGTGATCTAACTGAGGTTCCAAATGATCCTTATAAATGCGCTTAAGGTCACCAAAATCGTAGGTCATGCCACGCTCATCCAAGTAGCCACTAACTGCAATTTGAAGATGATAGGTATGGCCATGAAGTGACTTGCATTTTCCTTCGTAATTAAAGAGATGGTGGGCAGCATCAAAAGTAAACTCTTTAGAAACCATTGTACGGTGAGGATTATAAACCAAGGACTCACCTGTTTCTTTCTTGATTTCTTTCGGTGCAAAGAACATTAAGCTTCTCCTCTTTCTGCTAGATATTTTTCAAGACCTTTTTGACGCAAGTGACAGGCAGGGCATTCCCCGCAACCAGTTCCAATAATACCGTTATAGCAAGTTAGCGTTTTTTCACGAACATAGTCAAAAGCTCCAAGTTGGTCAGCCAAAGCCCAAGTCTCAGCCTTATCTAACCACATGAGAGGGGTTTGGATAACAAAATCATAGGCCATGGCAAGATTAAGTGTGACATTAAGCGATTTGACAAAAACATCACGACAGTCTGGATAACCAGAAAAGTCTGTCTCACAAACACCCGTAACAATATCAGTAATACCACGTTGCTTAGCTAGAATAGCTGCAAAAGAAAGGAAAAGATGATTACGCCCGTCCACAAAGGTATTAGGAACTTCACCTTCTTCTGCCTCAATCTCAATATCAGATGTTAACGCATTTTCAGTGATTTGACCAAGCAAAGACATATCCAAAACATGGTGTTTAAGCCCTTGCTCTTGCGCAATCTCTTTAGCTACTTCAATTTCCAAGCTATGACGTTGGCCATAAGCAAAAGTAACTAATTCAACTGTTTCATAATGTTTAAGAGCCCAAAATAGGCAAGTAGTAGAATCTTGACCGCCACTAAAGACGACCAAAGCTGATTGACGTTTCATAATATTCCTCTTTATTCGTGATGTCTGAGACACATAAAAAGGCCCCTTGGGGGAGCCAAAAAACGCCAGTAATGGTTTTTTTTAGCGATGGTGTCTCCCAAACATCGAAAATGATTTATCCTTAATAGTCTATCATAGTTGAGAAAAAAAGAAAAGAGCCAAGGCTCTCTTCATTAATCAATCTCAGCGATAACTTCGATTTCAATTTTAACATCTTTTGGCAAACGTGCCACTTCTACCGCAGAACGTGCAGGGAAATCAGATGTAAAGGCAGTTGCATACACTTCATTAAATGGAACGAAATCGTTAATGTCACTTAGGAAGCAAGTTGTTTTAACAACGTGATCAAAGTCTGTACCTGCTTCTGCCAAAATAGCACCAACATTTTTAAGAACTTGTTCTGTTTGTTCTTGAATTGTTTCACCAATGATTTCACCTGTTTCTGGTGACAATGGCACTTGACCAGAAGCAAACAAAAGATTGCCTACGATTTTACCTTGAACATAAGGTCCGATTGCTGCTGGTGCTTTATCAGTATGAATAGTTTTTGCCATGATAGTTCTCCTTTGACTAATATGTTGCTATTATAACAAAATATTCTGAAAATTGAAACATATAATTCTAAAAAGAAAAGAATCAGCGCTAGGCTAATTCTTCTCCTACTATTTCAGATACTTTTTGACATAGCTATAATAGTCTGGTTTGTCTTTTTTATTAAGTGCAAAGAGCATTTGACCCTTAATGGGTTCTTTCTCATCATTTGGTTGTAGAAAAAGAGCAACCTCTTTGGATTTAGTTGGGAAAAATAATGTATAAGACGTTTCTTTTCCCTGATCTTTTACTTTTAGCGAATAATAGGTAAAGTCATCTTTAGACTTGGGACCATCCACTGTATAGTTATAATCCTGCTCACCAATCTTGACCTTATCTTTCTTGAAGACAATCGTATAATCCTTCTTTAAGGCATCTTGTGCCTGCCATTCACCCTCTAGTGAGGGAGCAGACTTGCTGCAAGCTACCATTGAAACCATACAAAGCAAGACCAACAGACCAAGTAACCATCTTTTCATACTTTTGCACTCCTAAAGAATTTTTCTTATGGTTTGATACGGTGCAACATACGTGGGAATGGAATAGCTTCACGGATGTGTTTTGTTCCAGCTACGAAAGTAACCATACGTTCAATACCGATACCAAAACCACCGTGTGGTACTGAACCATATTTACGAAGGTCAAGGTAGAATTCGTATTCTGAACGATCCATTCCGAGTTCATCCATTTTAGCTACAAGAGCATCGTAGTCATCTTCACGCATTGAACCACCGATGATTTCACCATAACCTTCTGGAGCCAAAAGGTCTGCACAAAGAACGCGCTCAGGATTACCAGGAACTGGTTTCATGTAGAAGGCCTTGAAGCTTGCTGGATAATTAACAACGAATGTTGGAACACCAAAATAGTTTGAAATCCAAGTTTCGTGTGGTGAACCAAAGTCATCTCCATGTTCGAGGTGCTCGTAATCAGTATCTTCATCATTTTCATGTGCTTGAAGAAGATCGATAGCTTCATCATATGACACGCGCTTGAATGGCTCAGCAATGTATTTCTTAAGAAGATCTACATCACGTTCAAGGATTTCAAGAGCTTGTGGCGCACGATCAATAACACCTTGAATAAGAGCTTTAACATAAGCTTCTTGCAAATCAAGTGACTCATCATGTGACAAGAATGAATACTCAGCATCCATCATCCAGAACTCAGTCAAGTGACGACGAGTTTTAGATTTTTCGGCACGGAAAACAGGACCAAAGTCAAAGACACGACCAAGAGCCATGGCACCAGCTTCAAGGTAAAGCTGGCCAGATTGGCTTAGGTAAGCAGGTGTACCAAAGTAATCCGTTTCAAACAATTCTGTTGAATCTTCAGCTGCATTTCCTGACAAAATTGGACTATCAAATTTGATGAAACCATTTTTATCAAAGAATTCGTAAGTTGCGTAAATAATCGCATTACGAATTTGTTGGACAGCCATTTGTTTACGTGAACGCAACCAAAGGTGACGATTATCCATCAAGAAGTCAGTTCCGTGTTCTTTTGGTGTGATTGGATAATCATGTGATTCACCGATGACTTCTACTGCTGTCACATCCAACTCGTAACCAAATTTTGAACGTTCGTCTTCTTTGACCACACCAGTCACATAAACTGATGTTTCTTGGCTAAGGCGTTTAACAGTATCAAATTTTTCAGTACCTTCTTCTTCACCGTATTTTTCGATGAAGTTAGGTTTGAAAGCTACCGCTTGGAAGAAGGCAGTTCCATCACGCAATTGAAGAAAGGCCAATTTCCCTTTACCTGATTTGTTAGCTACCCATGCACCGATAGTGATTTCTTCGCCCACGTGTTTAGGCACATCAATAATTGAAACTAATTGTTTAGACATGTAATTACTTCTCTTTTCTTTTGATCTATATTAATTCTATTTTTCCATAAAGGCTTTGATTCGGCGGACTGCTTCTTTCAAAGTATCCAAGTCTGTTGCATAGCTAAGTCGAATATTTTCAGGCGCGCCGAATCCTGCACCTGTTACCAAAGCGACTTCAGCCTCCTCAAGAATAGCGTTTGTAAAATCATTAACATTTGTGTAGCCTTTGATTTCCATCGCTTTTTTAACATTAGGGAAGAGGTAAAAGGCACCTTGAGGTTTGATGACTTCAAAGCCAGGCACTTCAGCTAGGAGTGGATAAATCGTATTCAAACGTTCCTCAAAGGCCTGACGCATTTCTTCGATAGAAGATTGATCACCTGTTAAGGCTTCAATAGCAGCATATTGAGAAACTGCTGTAAGATTTGATGTCGTTTGACTGATAATCTTAGCCATACCTGAAATAATTTCTGGATCTCCGACAGCAAAACCAACACGCCAACCTGTCATAGCATAGGTCTTGGAAACACCATTAATCACAATTGTTTGCTTACGAATGGCATCTGAAAGACTTGAAATTGGAGTAAAGGTATTGCCATTATAGACCAAACGGCCATAGATATCATCTGCTAAAATCAAAATATCGTGCTCAACCGCCCAGTCACCGATTGCTTGCAATTCTTCCTTGCTGTAAATCATTCCTGTTGGATTTGATGGACAATTAAGCAAGACAACTTTAGTTTTTTCAGTGCGAGCAGCTTCAAGTTGTTCAACAGTTGCTTTAAAGTGATTAGCTTCAGTCGTTTGGAAAGTGACTGGAACACCCTCAACCATTTTAACTTGGTCTACATACGAAACCCAGCAGGGTGTTGGAATAATGACTTCATCACCAGGATTGATGACCGTAGCAAAGAAAGCATATAAGATAAACTTCGCACCAGTGCCGACAACAACCTCATTTGGTTTTACAGCATAGCCATAGAAGTTTTCCATGTAAGTGCTAATCGCATCCTTAAGTTCTGGAAGTCCAGAAGCTACGGTATAGAAACTTGCCTTACCATTTTCAATAGAGGCAATGGCAGCATCTTGAATGTTCTTAGGTGTTACAAAATCTGGTTCACCAAGTGTCAAACTCAAGATATCACGTCCTTGAGCTTTAAGAGCTTTAGCACGCGCACTGGCAGCTAAAGTAACACTTTCTTCCATTTGTAATACACGATTTGATAATTTTGTCATTTCATTATAGTCCTTCCACTTTAATAACCTGACCTGAGATAAAATCAACCAGATAATACTGGGTTCCTGACTTCACTTCCCAAATAGGAGTTTTGCCATACTTTCCTAGGTGGACATAGGATATATCCTTAGCACCATAGGCTTTAGCAGCTTTCTTAGCCACTGACTTACTAATACCATCCGATTGCTTGTAGATATCAACCTCACCTGAATCATGACTCACGATAACAGCCAGTTTCTCACCTTGACCAGACTTTCCAAGAAGTCCGTAATAGGTAGCCTCACCATGGTAGATATCAAATTCAGTAACAGTCTTAATATCTGCTTTGCTCTCTGCTATGGCAATAACCTTCTTTTCAGCATCTACGTAAGGCTTAGTCGCTACAATAAGAATAGCAGTCAAAGAGGCAATTAAGGTCACAACGATTACAATTATTCCAAAAATGAACTGTTGCTTTTTGGTCCAGGGTGAACGTTGTTTACGCATAATGCCTCCTAAAAAAGTTTCTGAATTTATTATATCAGAAAATGATAAATCTTTACATAGCAATATAGCTAGTATTGAGCAATTAAGTCTATCTTTTTTATAAGTCAGTAAAATTTATAAAACCTAAGTAATCTTAGAAAAGGTTGGTTTTAAAAAGTTAACTTTCTTGTTCTAAGAAATCCTGAATATCCTCTTTGACTTCCTCGAACTTAGCGGGCTTAAGCGCAACTTCTTGTGTCACTTCTTTTAGAAATAGTTTTCCATAACTCTTAACGAGCGGGCGATTATCCATAAGAAGAATAGCCGAGCGCTGTTCTGGACGTCTTTGAGCACGTCCAATAGCTTGTTTAAAACGTAAAACCGTCATGGGAAGACTGTAACTATCAAAGGTGCTCTTTCCTTGCTTAGAAAACCAAGATTCAATCTTTTGATAGAATGGATCCTTAGGATTGTCAAACGGCAGACGTGCAATAACCTCAATTACCCTATCTTGTTGGGCAAAGTCAACACCTTCCCAGAACGACCCCATACCAAGAAGGAGATTGGTCTCACCTCTATCAAAACGTTTTTTGACATTAAAAGCAGTCCCATTTTTCTCTTGAGTTAGGTGACGAACTTCCCTATGATCCAATAAATCTGAAACAGCCATCATACTCTTTCGAGACGTGAATAGTACTAAAATTGGATATTCCATTTCAGATAGCTTCTGGAGACGTTTTGCAAGAGCAACTTCATACTCTTCCTCAGAAGAAACACCAATCATAGGCATACTTTGATCAATCCAAATAGCTTGATTGGGTAAAGTGTCCATTGGGAGGCTAACCTTGCGTACCTGATCTAAGCCCAACAAATCAGCCACATCTACATCAGGTCCCACATCAATAGTTGCTGAAACAATTATCACTTTTTGGGCACTTGGTAGATAAGCAGAAAGCTCTAAGAGCTCTTTGCGTGACGCCTTTAAATAAGTCACACGATGTTCTTGATAATAATCTGTTTCAAGCCAGAAATGGCTGTAAAGCGGTGTCTTCAGTGGAGACAACATCTCCATAAAATCACTTTCACCTTCCAGTTCAGAAATGGTTTGTAGCAAACGATCTAATTGCTGGCGATTATACTGCTTCTGAGGAAATTGTTGATGTTCTTGGATTAGATGGCTAACTTCAAACTGCAGATTTTCGAGCAATCGTTGTTGAAGCAAGCTTTGACTACCACTATCAAGAATTCGATGAATATGTTGCAACAGGACAGTAAGATTGACTTGATGACGTGAAAATTGTTCCAAAGCCAGAACCATCTTTTGCCCCTCATCAATCACAAGAGTTTTTCCTCGAACAAAATCATGATCATCTTCCATACGCGTCAACAGATAAGCATGGTTGGTCACAACTACCTTAGCTTCCTGGGCTTTTTGGTAGGACTGTTGCCAAAAATCATATTCAGCAAAAAGACTATCAGCTTTTAACTTACCATCGTGCTTAATCTCATCAAAATAAGCCATATAGCGCTGTTTTTGTCTGATTTCGTCAAGATCCCCTGTCTCTGTTTCAGTCAACCACACCAAAAGTTGCATTTTGTAACGATTAATCAAACGGTTACTATCCTGACGAAGTAAGGTTTGGTAGAAGGCATCTAACTTGATATAATTCTGAGGTCCTTTGAGACTATGGAAGTTAATATTAAAGACATCCGATAAGGCTGTAGCTTCCTGATTCATAATCTGATTTTGAAGGAGCTTGGTCGGAACAGCCACTACCACTTTATCTACATCAGATTGCGCCAACAAAGGAAGCAAATAGCCATAAGTTTTTCCGATTCCAGTCTGCGCCTGAATCATGGAAATATCAGTATTATCAAGCTCCCTTCTTACTGCCTCAGCAAACTCTTTTTGTTTAGGCCTTGATTCCAAATCTAAGAGTGCAATATTGGTATCAAAATCTTGAGACAGTTTTCGTTCAGACTTATAAGTCAAAGGTCTACGAAGAACAATTCCAGATTCTTCAAGCATGACATATTCTTTTGAAAGGCCTAAATTTTGACCTCTTATAGCATCACGAATAACCAACTCAGTCTCAAAAAGAAGATTATCTGAAAAGGTCAAAAGCATCTCAATGGTCTGTCTAGGTAAGCTGGCAATCTTATCCATCAAATGAAATAAAAGCTGTCCGGTCGCTCTCGCATCTTCAATAGCGGTATGGGCCTGAGCTAGGTCAAGATTAAGAACCTTGGATAAATGGGAGAGTTTATATTGTTCCAGTGTCGGATAAAAGACCTGAGCCAATTCGACAGTATCCACACGAGGAGTCCTTAGTTCGAAGCCCTCCATGAAAAGTGCCTCTGCAAGCAAATTGGCATCAAATTTAACATTATGGGCAACAAAAATACAGTCCTCAATCAGTTCAAAAATGGTTCTAGCAATTTCTGAGAAATCTGGGGCTTGAGCCAACTGCTGATCAGTAATCCCTGTTAAATGAATAATGTGATCATCTAGTTCTTGGTGTGGGTTAACATCACTCGCAAATTCGTCAAACACCTGACCATTTTGCATGATGACAATTCCCACCTGTATAATACTAGCCGTTGACGAAGCGGAGGTCGCTTCCAAGTCAACAATAGCATATTTATTCGTGTTTTTTTCACTCATAGTGACCTTATTATAGCATATCCAAAGCCCCAAAAAAAGACAAAGCCATCATTCTGATATTGGAAAAAGCCTGAAATTCGTGCTACACTAGAGCTATGAAAATAAGACGAATTTTAAATCCTGTTGCCCAGGAAAACACCTATATTTTAGAAAACGATACAGCCTGTCTAGTCATTGATCCAGGAAGTGATACTTCTGCTATCTTAGCTGAGCTTAAAGCAAGTGATAAACCTGTTGCTGCTATCCTCTTGACACATACACACTACGATCACATTATGAGTGTTGAGGCAGTCCGTCAAGCTTATAATTACCCTCCTGTTTATGTTGCAGAGGCTGAAAAAGACTGGTTGATGAATCCTATTGATAATTTATCGGGACTTCCACGTCATGACGATATGGAAGACGTTATTGTCAATCCAGCAGAATACTACTTCGATTTCACTCAGGACTATAACATCGAGGATTTCCAGTTTAAAGTTGTTCCAACCCCAGGACATTCTATCGGGGGCATTTCTTTAATTTTCGATGAAGAAGAAATCGTCTTTTCTGGTGATGCCCTCTTTAAAGAAACAATTGGACGCTGGGACCTCCCAACAGGAAACCACGATCAGTTACTCACTAGTATTCGAGAGCAACTCTTCACCCTTCCTAACCACTACAAGGTATTCCCCGGACACGGTTGGGACACTACTATAGGCCACGAAAAAAACTTTAACCCACATTTTTCATAAGAATAAAAGCTCAGCAAACTATAAAGCTGGGCTTTTTACATGCATAAAAAAGAAGGTCTAAAGACCTTCTTACTTGAAATACTAGATTGTATTTATTTAGATTTGATATAGTTAACACCATCAGCTTTTGGTGCTACTGCTTTACCAAAGAATGCAGCCAAGACAATAATTGTCAAGACATATGGTGCAATTTGCAAGTAGACGTTTGGTACATGTGAAATAAGCGGAAGTTGTTTCCCGATAATTGCCAATGATTGTGACAAACCGAAGAATAAACTTGAGAGCATAGCTCCAACTGGATTCCAACGACCAAAAATCATAGCAGCCAAGGCGATGAAACCAGGACCTGCAATCGTCGTAATAGCAAAGTTGTTAGAGATGGATTGAGCATAAACTGCACCACCAACACCACCAAGGAATCCTGAAATCATGACACCATAGTAGCGCATACGGTAAACATTAATACCAAGTGTATCCGCTGCCTGTGGGTGCTCACCTACTGAGCGAAGACGCAAACCAAAGCGAGTCTTGAAGATAACCCACCAAGACACAACTGAAACCAAAATCGCTACATATGCAATCAAGGAAACGTTCGTAAAGAAGACTTTACCCAAGACTGGAATGTGGCTCAAAATTGGAAATGATACAGTTTTAAAGTTATGGCTAATAGCAGGTGTTTGACCAGCACCATAGATAACGCGTGTCAAGAATACCGCCAAAGATGGTGCGATAAGGTTCAACACTGTACCAGAGACAACATGGTCCGCACGGAAATTAATGGTCGCAACCGCGTGGAGCAATGAGTAAACAAGACCAATAAGACCTGCTACAATTGCGGCAATCCAAGGAGTTGCATCACCAAAACTATCTGCAAAATTCAAGTTAAAGAGAACACCTGCGAAGGCTCCAATAACCATGATTCCCTCAAGACCGACATTTACGATACCGCCTCGTTCAGAGAAAGTACCACCGATACTTGTGAAAATCAATGGTGCTGAGTATTTCAGCATAGAGGCAACAATCAAGGCTAAAATTGTAATGAAGTCCATATTAGTTTTGTCCTCCTTTAGCTTTCACTGACTTTTGACGAGGGCGAACCCAATATCTAATAATATAGTTAGCACCGACAAAGAAGATAATCAAAGCAGATACAACGTCGATAACTTCAGGAGGCACACCAATCATACCACTCTTACCTACAGACAAGACACCATAAAGAAGGGCAGCAAACGGAATACCAATAGGTGAATTAGTAGCCAAAAGAGCAACCGCCATACCGTTCCAACCAATTGCCAATGAAGAGTTTTGAACAAAGGCATTTTGGAAGGTACCAAGTCCTTCTACTGTTCCTCCAAGTCCACAAAGGGCACCTGAAATAATCATAGACATGATAATAACACGTTTTGATGACATCCCTGCATATTCAGATGCATGAGGGTTAAGACCTACAGATGTAATTTCAAAACCAGTTGTTGTTTTCTTGAGCATGAACCAAACAAGGAAAACTGCTGCAAGAGCAAGGAAGAAACCAATATTAAAACGTGAGCCACCGGTTAGAGAGGATAAGAATTCTGTTTGATAGCTTGCAGAGGCTGCGACCTTATTAGATGCTTCTGATGAACGCAACATGTCGGCTGTAAAACCAAATCGAACAATATTGTTTGCTACATACAAAATGATGTAGTTCATCATGATGGTAACAATGACCTCACTAGTTCCCAAGTAAGCACGAAGAATACCCGGAATTGCACCAGCGATACCACCAGCTACTAGACCGATGATTACTGTACAGAAAACTGAAACTACTTTTGGTAATTCTGGAAATGATAATGCAAACCATACAGCCGAAGTCCAACCTGCTAAAGCCTGACCAGGCAAACCAACGTTAAAGAAACCAGCTTTAGATGCTACAGAAAATCCGAGTGCGATAAGAATCAAGGGACTCATGGCACGAAGAATTTCACCAATATTTTTCAAAGAACCGAAGGCTGTACTGAAGAGATCATAGTAAGCCCAGAATGGATCGTAACCAAAGATTAACATCAATACAGCCCCGATCAACATTCCCAAGAGGACAGCAATCAAAGGAACTGCCCAATTTTGTGTTTTCTTAGACATTTGCTTCCTCCTTATTCAATTGTCCACCAGCCATTAGGATACCAAGATCTTGCTTATTCGTTTCAGCAGGATCTAGGATACCTTGAATTGCACCATCGTAGATAACTGCAATTCTGTCTGACATATCAAGAATTTCATCCAATTCAAAGCTGACTACAATAACAGCCTTACCTTTATCACGCTCAGCGATAATACGTTTACGAATGTATTCAATGGCACCTACGTCAAGACCACGAGTTGGTTGACTGACAATAAGAAGCTCTGGGTCACGGTCAATTTCACGGGCGATAACAGCTTTTTGTTGGTTACCACCAGACAAGTCACCACCAGCAATCAACTCTCCAGCACCACGAACGTCAAATTCTTCCATCAATTCTCGAGCTTTAGCATTGATAACATTATAGTTCAAGATACCATTTTTCGAATTTGGCTCCTTGTAGTAGGTTTGAAGGGCAATATTTTCAGCTACTGTCATTTCAAGAACCATACCGTCACGGTGACGGTCTTCAGGAATATGACCAACACTCATCTCTGTAATCTGACGAGTTGTCTTATGAATAATAGATTCACCCTTGATAGTAATGTCACCAGACTTAACTTTACGTAGTCCAGTAATCGCTTGAACAAGCTCTGTTTGACCGTTACCATCAATACCGGCAATACCGATGATTTCACCCGCACGAACATCTAAAGATAAGTTCTTAACGGCAGGAACACCACGGTTCTCATTAACCACCAAATCTTTAATAGAAAGAACAACTTCTTTTGGATTTGAAGGAATTTTTTCTGTTTTAAAGGAGACATGACGACCAACCATCATTTCGGCCAAGTCAGCATTTGTTGATCCTTCAATTGTCACTGTATCAATTGATTTACCACGACGGATAACTGTGACACGGTCAGAAACCGCACGAATCTCATCCAATTTATGGGTGATAAGGATAATTGACTTGCCTTCTTTGACCAAGGTTTTCATGATGTTTAGAAGTTCAGTAATTTCAGACGGAGTCAATACCGCAGTCGGTTCATCGAAAATCAAAATATCAGCACCACGATACAGAGTCTTAAGGATTTCAACACGCTGTTGAGCACCAACAGAAATATCTGCCACCTTAGCTGTTGGATCTACCGCAAGACCATATCTTTCAGAGAGCTCAGTAATTTCCTTAATAGCCTTCTTCATATCAAGGACACCACCAGCTTTGGTTACCTCACTACCCAGGATGATATTCTCAGCAACTGTAAAAGCTTCAACCAACATAAAGTGTTGGTGAACCATCCCAATCCCCAATTTCGTTGCTTTCGAAGGTGAATCAATCGTCACCTCTTGTCCATTAACCTTAATAATCCCGCTTGTTGGCTGTAAAAGACCTGCAAGCATGTTCATTAAGGTTGACTTACCAGCACCATTTTCACCGAGGAGGGCATGGATTTCTCCTGGTCTCACATCAAGATTGATATGATCATTTGCCACAAATTCACCAAATTTTTTGGTAATATCGTGCATCTCAATGATATTTGGCTTCGTCATACAATCTCCTTTCAAGAATTATTTTTATATCAGCAAAGGGAAATATAAACTGCTTCCCTTTGCTGAGACAAAAATTGTCCCAGTTTAGATATTATGGATTATTTGCTAAGACCATCAGTTGGTTTCAATTCACCATTCTTGATTTGTTCTTTAGCTTTTTCTACTGCATCCTTGATATCAGAAGGAAGCTTAGATGTTACGATGTCAACACCACCATCTTTGATACCATAAGTCTTAGTAGAACCACCTTCAAATTTATCGCCTTTAAGTTGTCCGTTAGCGATATCTTTAACAACTGTACCAACTTTTTTGATTGTTGAAGTCAAAACAAAGTTAGATTTTTTCTTGTCTGAAGATGTATAGTTACCTTCTGCATTTTGGTCACGGTCAACACCGATTACCCAAACTTTCTTATCGCTGTCAGCATCAAGTTTTTCGTTAACTTCTTTAGCTGCTGTGAAGACACCAGTACCAGTACCACCAGCTGCTTGATAGATTACGTCAACGCCTGAAGCGTACATAGTTGAAGCAATTGTTGTACCTTTAGCAGCGTCTGAGAATGATTCAGCATATTGAACTTGTACATCGATGTCTGGTTTTACAGATTTAGCACCTGCTGTGAAACCAGCTTCAAAACGTGTAATTGTATCTGATGTTTGACCACCAATGAAACCAACTTTATTTGTTTTTGATTGCATTGCTGCTGCGATACCTGCAAGGTAAGCACCTTCGTTATCAGCAAACAAAACGCTCTCAACATTCTTTTGGTCTTTGATGACATCATCAATGATTACGTAGTTAACATCTTCATGTTCCTTAGCAGCATCTGAAACAGCATCATGAAGGGCAAAACCAACACCAAAGATGAGGTTGTAACCTTGGCTTTGAGCAGCTGACATATTGTTTGCAAAGTCAGACTCTGAGTTTGATTGGAAGTAAGTAAAGCCAGAATCTTTTTTAAGTTTGTTAGCTTTACCCCACTCTTGGAGTCCTTCCCATGCTGATTGGTTAAATGATTTATCATCTACCCCACCAGTATCTGTAACGATAGCAGCTTTAACTTTAGAATCAGCTGATGATCCACCGCGTCCGCCACGAGCACATGCTGCAAGACCAAGTGCTGCTACAGCAACAAGGCCAAGACCGATAATTTTCTTGTTCAATTTCATCTTGAACACTCCTCCTATAACTTGCAAGAAAACTTGCTTAATAAAGAATAAAACAACTAGACTATTGTAAGTCTGTAAAAGAGTATGGTAACAACTCTCCGACTGTCATCTCGACTGTCGATTTATCTTCAGCGATAAGAATCACTTTAGAATCGGATTTAAAAAATTCAACCATCACTTGGCGACATGCACCGCATGGTGATATAGGCTCTTTGGTATCACCGTAAACAGCGAGACACTCAAAATCACGGTGTCCTTCAGATACCGCTTTAAAAATAGCCGTTCTTTCTGCACAATTGGTCAATCCAAAAGAGGCATTTTCTATATTGCAGCCTTGAAAGATTTCTCCATTTTTTGTAATCAAAGCCGCACCAACTCTAAACTTAGAGTAGGGAACATAGGCATTTTCAGCTGCCTCTTGTGCTGCATTTATCACTTGCTCTTTTTCAATAACTGTCATGACTTTCTTGCCCTTTCATTATGGCCACTCCTGACGAAGTACCAATACGGGTTGCACCAGCTCTGATAAAGGCTTGAGCCGCCTCAAGTGTACGTGCTCCACCAGATGCCTTGACTCCCATAGTAGGACCCACAGCTTCTCGCATAAGTTCAATATCTTCAATGGTAGCACCACCAGTAGAAAAACCTGTAGATGTCTTCACAAAATCTGCACCTGCCAGTTTTGCTAATTGGCAAGCTTCGACCTTTTCTTCATCAGTCAATAGACAAGTTTCAATGATAACCTTTACAAGTTTACTTCCACTAGCTTCAACAACAGCTTTAATATCGTCTTCAACTAATTTAAGATTTCTAGATTTAAGAGCACCGATATTGATTACCATATCAATTTCATCCGCCCCATTGGAAATAGCATCCTTGGCTTCAAAAGCCTTAACTGCTGAGGTCGATGCTCCCAAAGGAAAACCAATAACCGTACAAACTTTAACAGAACTATCTTTTAGCAATTCAGCTGCCGTTTTGACCCAAGTTGGATTAACACAGACGCTGGCAAACTCATACTTCTTAGCCTCATCAATTAAGGAAAGAATCTGTTCTTTATTAGCATCAGCTTTTAGTAAGGTATGGTCAATATAGCTATTAACAGACATAAACAAACTCCTTGATTAGAATTAAATTAAGGGTTAGCGAATTATCTTTAATATTTCTGTCGTTTCTTTACATTCACTACCCATAATAACATTTTTTTCGAATTCAGTCAGCATTTTTTCAGATAAAATTTCTTGGCTATAGGCCTTGGCAATAAGGTCTCCTTGAGTCACAGAATCGCCAACTTTCTTTTCAAATACAATTCCTGTTTCATAATTAAGACTATCTGACTTCGTAGCTCGACCTGCTCCTAATTGCATAGCGAATTTTCCAAATGCCATAGCAGGTAACTCTTTAATGTAACCTGTTTCATGAGCATGAATATCTGTCACGACAGGCGCACTGCTATGACGATAAAGATCGGTCAAATCACCACCTTGAGCTTGGATGAGTTCTTCAAACTTAGCAAGGGCTTGTCCTCCCACTAAGTGCTGACGAATCTCTTCCTGACTAGCTTCAACCTGAACCAAATCTAATAGAATCTCAGCCAACTCACAGATAAAGTCAGTGATATCTTCACGTCCCTTACCTTGCATAATCTCAATAGCCTCAGTGATTTCTAAACGGTTACCAATAGCTTTACCTAGTGGCTGACTCATATCTGTAATAACTGCAATCGTTTCACGATTGACCTCATGCCCTAGTGCAACCATGGTCTCAGACAACTTCTCAGCGTCAGACATATTTTTCATGAAAGCGCCTTGACCAACAGTAACATCCAGTAAAATCTTATCAGCGCCTGCTGCAATCTTTTTGGACATAACAGAGCTTGCGATTAGAGGAATGGAATCTACTGTTGCAGTGACATCACGCAAGGCATAAAGAAGTTTATCAGCCTTAACCAAATGCTCAGACTGACCAATAAGGGAAATCCCAATGTCTTTAACTTGCCGAATGAACTCTTCCTTGCTACGCTCAACCTGATAACCTTTGATAGACTCTAATTTGTCAATTGTTCCACCTGTGTGTCCGAGACCACGACCACTCATCTTAGCCACTGGAACGCCAAAGCTAGCTACAAGCGGCATCAGAATGATGGTTACCTTATCACCAACGCCTCCGGTCGAATGTTTATCTACCTTAATACCTGGAATTTCTGACAAATCATATTGTTCGCCTGAAGCAACCATATCAGTGGTCAAATCATGGATTTCACGAATAGACATACCTTGATAATAAATCGCCATCGCCAAAGCAGCTATCTGATAGTCTGGTATTTCCCCAGACACATAGCCATTAATGAGATATGAAATTTCCTCTGTGCTTAACTCGCCACCATCTCTTTTCTTTTCAATTAAATCAACTGTTCTCATAATTTCTCACTTCTAAGGATATAATATCCTTTAGCCTTTTTAACGACTTCAGCATTACCAAACACATCCTCCATCTTAGCCTTAGCTGACGGAGCACCTTGTTTTTTCTGAATAACAATAGTTAGGTTACCACCTTGATTGAGATAATCATATGCCTCCTCGATAACTTGATGAACCACTTTCTTGCCCGCACGGATAGGTGGATTAGAAATAATATAGTCAAAACTTCCAGTGACATTTTCATAGATATTTGATTGGAAGATAGTAGCTTCAACCTTATTTCGTTGAGCATTTTGTCTAGCTAAATCAATCGCCCTACTATTGATGTCAATCATAGTGACTTTAACTCCTTGGACCTTGGCTAAACTGATACCGAGAGGACCATAGCCACAACCCACATCTAAAAGCGTTTTGCCAGCTTCCAAATCTAATGCACTCAAAAGCACTTGACTCCCAAAATCAATCATTTTTTTAGAGAAAACCCCAGCATCTGTATAAAACTGAAAACTTTCTCCTAATAAGTTTACCTTTAAATCGTGAATATCGTGAGCCGCATCTGGCGTCTCAGCATAATACATTTTTGACATTGTTTTTTCCTTCTAGATAGTACTTTTTCTCTATCGTATCATAAATAGAAAAGTAAGGCTAGTGAAATGACAAGGCTTACATTCGACCTTTTTTTCTGCTATAATGTTATTTATGTTAAATGAATTTATCAATTTCGAAACGATATCACGCAAGGAATGGCAACGCCTTCATAAAGAGGACAATGCCCCATTGACTGCAGAAGAACTGGATTCCATTCGCAGCCTTAATGATAAGATCGATGTGCAAGAAGTTAGTGACATTTATCTTCCTCTTATCAATCTTATTCGTATCTATCAGAAAACTGCCAATGATCTGACCTTTTCTAAAAGTATCTTTTTACAAAAATCACAGACTAACCGTCCATTTATTATTGGGGTATCTGGTTCAGTTGCTGTTGGCAAATCCACTACCAGTCGTTTGCTTCAACTCTTGTTGCAGCGTACCTTTCCCCAATCTAATGTTGAACTTGTGACAACTGATGGCTTTCTCTATCCTAACCAAACCTTGAAAGAAAAAGGCATCCTTAATCGTAAGGGCTTCCCTGAGTCCTACGATATGCCACTTCTTCTCAACTTTTTAGATACTATAAAAAATGGTGGTGATGTCAATATTCCTGTTTACTCTCATGAAATTTATGATATTGTACCAGGACTTACCCAAGAAATCAGACAGCCCAATTTTCTAATTGTCGAAGGGATTAATGTTTTCCAGAACCCTATTAACCAACGACTTTACATGAGTGACTATTTTGATTTTTCTCTCTACATTGACGCTGAAGTTAATAATATCGAATCCTGGTATCTTGAACGTTTTCAAACCCTTCTTGAGCTTGCCAAAAAAGATGAAAACAACTACTACCATAGTTTTACTAAATTTAGTAAGGATGAAGCTTTATCTTTAGCACAAAAAACCTGGCGTGATATCAATTTGGTTAACCTGGAAAATTATATCGAACCTACACGAAGTCGAGCTGAACTGATTCTTCACAAGGGAGACAATCATAAAATCGACTTCATCCACTTAAAAAAATAGAAAAAGCTTGCCAAGGGGCCTAAAATAACGTATAATGACATAGTTAGATAAATTTTGGAGGTGAAAACATTGGCAAATATTAAATCAGCTATCAAACGCGCTGAACTTAACGTTAAACAAAACGAAAAAAACTCAGCTCAAAAATCAGCTTTGCGTACTGCTATTAAAGCATTCAACGCTAACCCAACTGAAGAAGCTTACCGTGCTGCATCAGCTAGCATCGATAAAGCCGCTTCTAAAGGTTTGATTCATAAAAACAAAGCAAGCCGCGATAAATCACGTCTTGCAGCTAAATTGGCTAACTAATTGAAAGCTCCATTTAGGAGTTTTTTTATTACCTAAAAAACCTGCTAGATTATCGTCTAGCAGGTTTTCTTTATTAATTAAACTCCGGTGATCTTAACTTCAAAAATCGTTCCCTTTGGTTGATTATCTTTAACAACAATTGTTCCTTTAAGGGCTAAAACAATTTGTTGCGCTAGGGATAAGCCAAGTCCAAACCCACCTTTTTGTCTGGTTCTAGCCTTATCTACGCGATAAAATCGATCAAAGATTTTTTTCTTATCACTATCTGATATTCCAGGACCATTATCAGCTACAGAAATATAAAGATGCCGGTCATTAGTGCGGACAGTAAAGGTAACATGTCCGTCATCTTCCGTATATTTAATCGCATTATCAAATAAGATGGTCATTAACTGTTTCAATAACGTTTTATCAGTCTGGATTGGACGACCAACTTGGTTTTGAGCCGTGAAACCTTTCTCATTTTCTTCTGCAATCATGGCATAGTTGGTAAAGACTGTATCAAAGAAAGCAGGTTCTAAGGTTTCGATTTCTGGTTTAATACCATCGTCACGACGAGCCAAGTTCAAAAGATTAGTCGTCAAAAGACGCATGTTGCGTACTTCATCAAGACTTGAAGCAATATTCTCTGAATTATCTAGAATGGTGCTCTCAGGCTTGCGGAAAAGAACTTCTAATCTGTTTTGAATCACAGCAAGCGGTGTCCGTAACTCATGGCTAGCATTCTCAACAAAAGCCTTCTGCTTCTCCAAGCTTTCCTGGATAGGACGTCTTGACCACTTAGCCAAATACATACTAGCCGCAACAGATAAAAGCCAGAAGAAACTCATCATGATGACAATTAGCTTAACATAACGTTCAGTGGCTTCTTCCAATTGAGTTGTATTAATCGCAATAACAAGGTACTTAGCATCAGGATAGAGGCTATTATCTACTTTTTCAGTAATCAGACGGTACTTTTCCGTTTGATCGAAATAATTCTGAGCACTTCCCTTGCTGATAACATCAATGTTATTTTTGTCTATTGGTAAATTGGATAAGCTTGAAAATTTATCAACAACATTAAGGACTTTTCCATTCTTATCAAGTACCAAGACACTAGTATTTGCCGCAACAGATAAATCGTGAGGGGTATCTTCAATTTTTGATTTCTTCTTAGGCTCTTTCTTAGAGCCACTCGAGTCAGGTGTTTCAGCTGTCGACTCTTTAGTATCATAGGCTTGGTAAATGGTTGTCGTATTATTTTGATCTACCTCAGAAGTCAGAAAAAGTTCCCGTTTTAGCATTTCCATTTCTAAATAAGAATTGGTTTTAGTGGCTGCCATTTTCAGACTAGAGTCCACATTGGAATAAACGCCGTAACTCAGAATCTGCAAAATCATGACAGTCATGATAAGGAAAATACCAGAAAAAGTGGCAAAGAAATGAATGAACGACTTAAATCCGTCTGACTTGATTCTCCTAAAGAGATAATTGAAAAATTTAGTCAGCATTCTTCAAAATATACCCCACACTTCTCAAGGTTTGGAGATTGGCAGCAAAGTCTGTTCCTTTAAGTTTCTTACGAATTTTAGAAACATAAACCTCAACAACTGATACTGTGGTATCACTATCAAATCCCCAAAGACGGTCAAAAATTTGTGACTTAGGCAAAATTACGTTTTGACTTTGTAAGAAGTAAACTAATAAATCAAACTCTTTACCAAGAAGTTCTACTTCTTTATCCCCCACAAAGGTTGAATTTGTAGCAAGATTGACACGAACATCACCAAAAGAAAGTGTGTTTTGGTCAAATTTACCAGATCGTTTCAAAAGTGCTTGAATACGCATCTTCAACTCTTCTAAATAGAAAGGTTTGGTTAGATAGTCGTCTGCACCCAGTTCAAAGCCATGACCCTTATCATCTAGACTTTCCTTAGCCGTCATGATAAGTACAGGAGTTGTTACACCTTTTTCACGTAATTCTCTAAGAACCGTGAAACCATCTTTTTCAGGTAACATAAGGTCTAAAAGAATCAAATCATAGACGCCACTTTCAGCTTCGTAGAGACCTTCATCTCCATCAAAGACTTGCATCACATCAGCAAAGTCATCTAAAAAATCAAAAACTGAGTTCGACAAACTCAAATCATCTTCTACTAGTAGTATTTTAATCATAGTTATCCCCCTTGTTAGGTGTCAAAGATACAAATAACACTTTGACTAAGTTTTATCATTATATCTAAAATAGACGTAATCATCTAGTGCTTTGATCTTATTTTATTTAGATTTAGTCTACTAAACTTTCCTTAAGTTTTTCATAACTCTAACAAAAAAACAGCACCAATAGGTACTGTTTATATCGATATTTCTTCTTAGAACAAACCAACAGCTGTTCCGTCTTCAGCTACGTCCATCTTGAGGGCTGCTGGTGCTTTTGGAAGACCAGGCATTGTCATGACGTCTCCTGTAAGAGCTACGATAAATCCAGCACCTGTTTTAGGAACAAATTCACGGATAGTGATATCAAAACCTTCTGGTGCTCCAAGTAAGAATTGGTTATCTGAGAAGCTATATTGTGTTTTAGCCATACATACTGGCAATTTATCCCAACCGAATTCTGCAAATTGTTTGAGTTGGTTCTTAGCTTTTTTCTCGAAGACAACTGATTTACCACCATAGATTTCAGTAACAATCTTAGTGATTTTTTCTTCCAAGCTATCATCATCAGAATAAAGACGTTTATAGTCGGCATTACCATTTTCAACAGCATCAACTACTGCGTTGGCAAGGTCAATACCACCATCAGCACCATTAGCCCAAACGCTAGCCAATTCAACAGGAACATCGATTTCTGCACAAAGTTCTTTAAGGGCTGCAATTTCAGCTTCTGTATCAGCAACAAACTCGTTAATAGCAACGACTGCTGGAAGACCAAATTTACGAACGTTTTCTACATGACGTTTCAAGTTTGCGAAGCCATCACGAACGGCCTGAACATTTTCTTCAGAGAGGTCAGTTTTGGCTACCCCACCGTGCATTTTGAGAGCACGAAGTGTTGCAACAATAACAACGGCATCAGGAGTTGTTGGGAGGTTTGGAGTCTTGATATCAAGGAATTTTTCAGCACCAAGGTCAGCACCGAAACCTGCTTCAGTAATCGTATAATCAGCCAAACGAAGAGCTGTAGCTGTAGCTAGAACTGAGTTACATCCGTGAGCGATGTTGGCAAATGGACCACCGTGTACCAAGGCTGGTGTCCCATAAATTGTCTGTACCAAGTTTGGTTTGATGGCATCTTTAAGAATAAGGGTAAGCGCACCTTCAATTTCAAGATCACGTACATAAACTGGTGTACGATCATAACGGTAGGCAACTACAATATTTGCCAAACGTTCTTTAAGGTCATTAATATCAGTAGCCAAGCAAAGAATCGCCATGATTTCAGACGCAACAGTAATATCAAAACCATCTTCACGTGGAATACCATTAAGTGGTCCGCCAAGACCAACGTTTACATGACGAAGCGCACGGTCATTAAGGTCAACCACACGTTTCCAAATGATACGGCGTTGGTCAATGCCGAGAGCATTTCCTTGATGAATATGGTTGTCAAGAAGGGCTGACAAAGCATTATTCGCTGTAGTAATAGCGTGCATATCCCCTGTGAAGTGGAGGTTGATATCTTCCATCGGAAGCACTTGAGCGTAACCACCACCTGCAGCACCACCTTTGATTCCCATAACCGGACCAAGTGATGGTTCACGAAGGGCAATCATTGTTTTCTTACCAATTTTGTTAAGAGCATCTGCAAGACCAATTGACATGGTTGATTTCCCTTCACCAGCTGGTGTTGGGTTGATAGCTGTCACCAAAATCAATTTTCCTGGCTTATTGTCTTTGACAGCATTGATTTTATCAAATGACAATTTTGCCTTATATTTTCCGTAGAGTTCCAAATCGTCAAAGCCGATTCCAACTTTTTCAACTACTTCTGTGATTGGTTTTAATTCTACACTTTGAGCAATTTCGATATCTGTTTTCATGAGACACTCCTCTATATTTTTCTAGAATCTATTATATCAGAGTTTGATAAAAAACGCATTATTTTTGGTTAATTACTTTTCAATGTTCGGTTTTTGTTTTGTTATAAATCGTTATAACTTTAATTTATAGGGGTACGCCTCAAAAATACTTACTTTTTATTTACTAAAGACCCAATTTTTAGTACAATACTACTATGAAAATTTTGATTACATCGGGTGGTACCACTGAAAAGATTGATGCTGTACGTGGAATCACAAACCATTCAACAGGTTATCTAGGAAAGGAAATCGCTGAACTTTTCTTGGCTAAGGGTCACCAAGTAACCTTAGTAACGACCAAGACAGCGGTTAAACCAGAACCGAAAGAAAATCTAAAGATTACAGAAATTACGAACGTAGAAAGTCTTCTCAAAAAGATGGAGCCACTCGTCAAAGAGCACGATGTTCTTATACATAGTATGGCAGTCTCTGATTATACTCCTATTTATATGACGGATTTTGCTGAACTGGAGGACACCGAAGATCTCGCTCAATTCTTGCATAAATCTAACACTGAAAGCAAGATATCATCGGCTTCTGATTATCAGGTTCTTTTTCTTAAAAAAACACCGAAGGTCATTAGCCTCGTCAAACAATGGAATCCTGATATTCAATTGATTGGCTTCAAACTTTTGGTTAATGTAAGTAAAGAAGAGCTTTTTGAGGTTGCTCGTGCAAGTCTGAAACACAACAAAGCTGATATTATTGTTGCCAACGACTTGAGTGACATTACTCCAAATCAGCATATTGCCTATCTTGTTGACGAAAAAAACGAGGAGAAAGTTACGACTAAATCTGCGATTGCTCGAGCCTTATTTGAAAGGATATGCCATGACTAAACGTATCATCCTTGCTGTTTCAGGATCAATATCTGCCTATAAAGCAGCTGATCTAACAAGTAGGTTAAAGAAAAAAGGTTATGACGTTCACGTCATTATGACTGAAGCTGCTCAAGCCTTTATCACCCCTCTGACACTTCAAGTCCTTTCGAAGAACCCTGTTCACACTGATGTCATGGAAGAAAAATTGGCTGAACGTATTAATCATATTGACTTAGGTAAAGAAGCTGACCTCTTTGTTGTAGCTCCAGCTTCAGCAAATACCATTGCCAAATTAGCATATGGTCTAGCCGATAATATGCTTACTGCTACTGCTTTAGCTTTACCTAGCACCACCCCAAAACTAATTGCCCCTGCAATGAATACGAAAATGTATGAAAATCCACTGACTAAGAAGAATCTAAATACTTTGCATGACCTTGGCTACCAAGAAATTCTTCCAAAATCAGGTTTACTGGCTTGTGGAGATACAGGACGTGGTGCCTTAGCTGATATTGATGACATTATTGAATCCATTGACAATGCTTTAACAAAATAGCCTTGCAGAGAATAAAAAGGAGTTTATGATGAATAAGAAAAATAAAGCAAACCAAACGGCTCAGTTATCCCTCTTGATAGCTACAATGGTTGTAATCGAAGTACTCAGTCAAACCATCTTTGCTGCTTTTGTACTTCCAATCAAACCAACCCTAACCCATATCCCAGTTATTATCGCTAGCATCGTCTACGGTCCTAAAATTGGAGCTTATTTGGGTGGCTTCATGGGAATTATGAGTATTATTCGAAACACTGTTATCTATACGGTTAGTAGCTATCTCTTTAGTCCTTTTGTTGAAGGGGGAACTTGGGCATCTGCAGTCATTGCCATCGTTCCTCGTATCCTGATCGGTATTTTCCCTTACTTTGTCTACAAATTACTTCAAAACCGTCTAGGTCTGATGCTATCTGGGGTTTTAGGTGCTTTCACAAATACATTTTTCGTACTTCTCGGCATCTATTTCCTAATCCCTAACTTCTACACAGCAGGTGGCAAAACACTGATGGCAACCATTTTCACAACAAATTCGATTGCTGAAATGATTATCGCCGGTCTGTTAACTCTAAGTATCACACCAGTGTTACTGCGATTGAAAAAATAAAGAAAAAACATGGTAATTACCATGTTTTTTTTCTTTAATTATGGTATAATGTAAGCGTTTAAAAATATAAAGGAGATTGCTATGTCTTACACTGAAAATTATCAAAAATGGCTCGACTTTGCTGAATTGCCTGCTTACCTTCGTGATGAGTTGGTCGCAATGGATGAAAAAACGAAAGAAGATGCCTTCTATACCAACCTTGAATTCGGTACAGCTGGTATGCGTGGATTGATTGGTGCCGGTACTAACCGCATTAACATTTACGTTGTTCGCCAAGCAACTGAAGGTTTGGCCCAATTGATTGACTCAAAAGGGGAAGAAGCTAAAAAACGTGGTGTTGCTATTGCTTACGATAGCCGTCACTTCTCTCCTGAGTTTGCTTTTGAATCTGCTCAAGTTTTGGCTGCTCACGGTATCAAATCTTATGTATTTGAAAGCCTACGTCCAACACCTGAATTGTCATTTGCTGTTCGTCATCTCCACACATTTGCTGGTATCATGGTAACAGCTAGCCACAACCCTGCTCCATTTAATGGTTACAAGGTATACGGTGAAGACGGTGGACAAATGCCACCTGCAGATGCCGATGCTTTGACAGATTACATCCGCGCTATCGAAAATCCATTCACTGTCCAATTGGCTGACCTTGAAGAAAGCAAAGCTAGCGGCTTGATTGAAGTTATCGGTGAAAACGTCGACGCTGAATACTTGAAAGAAGTCAAAGGCGTTAACATCAACCAAGACTTGATCAATGAATACGGTCGCGACATGAAGATTGTCTACACACCACTTCATGGTACCGGCGAAATGTTGGCTCGTCGTGCCCTTGCCCAAGCTGGATTTGAAGCAGTTCAAGTTGTTGAAGCTCAAGCCGTTCCAGATGCTGACTTCTCAACCGTTAAATCTCCAAACCCTGAAAGCCAAGCTGCCTTTGCTCTTGCTGAAGAACTTGGTCGCAAAGTAGACGCTGATGTATTGGTTGCAACTGACCCAGATGCTGACCGCCTTGGTGTTGAAATCCGCCAACCAGATGGTTCTTACCTCAACCTTTCTGGTAACCAAATCGGAGCTATCATTGCTAAATATATTCTTGAAGCTCACAAAACAGCTGGTACCCTTCCTGCCAATGCTGCCCTCTGTAAATCAATCGTATCAACTGAGTTGGTTACTAAGATTGCAGAAAGCTACGGCGCAACTATGTTTAACGTCTTGACTGGTTTCAAATTTATCGGTGAAAAAATTCATGAATTTGAAACACAACACAACCACACTTACATGCTTGGTTTCGAAGAAAGCTTCGGTTACCTCATCAAACCATTCGTACGTGACAAAGACGCTATCCAAGCTGTTCTTATCGTTGCTGAAATCGCTGCTTACTACCGTTCACGTGGCATGACTTTGGCAGACGGTATCGAAGAAATCTACAAACAATATGGTTACTTCGCAGAAAAAACTATCTCTGTTACCCTTTCAGGTGTTGACGGAGCTGCTGAAATCAAGAAAATCATGGATAAATTCCGTGACAATGCTCCTAAACAATTCAACAACACAGACATTGCTAAGACAGAAGACTTCTTGGAACAAACAGCTACTACTGCTGACGGCGTTGAAAAATTAACAACTCCTCCAAGTAACGTACTTAAATACATCTTGGCTGATGATTCATGGTTTGCCGTTCGTCCTTCAGGTACAGAACCAAAAATCAAATTCTACATTGCTACAGTTGGTGAATCTGAAGCAGATGCTAAAGAAAAAATTGCTAACATCGAAGCAGAAATCAATGCTTTCGTAGGCGAATAATACTTAAGACTTAGAGCTAAGCTCTAAGTCTTTTTTATACATGACAATACTAGGATTACGTAAGCAAGTCACCTTTTTCATACTAAAACTACGAAACCACCTATAGATTGATCTATAGGGGGTATTTTTATGATTCAATTATAGAGCGCCAACTTGTGAATGATGCTTAAACAAGGAATGAGTAGCTTCATGAATATGACGAGCAGTTTCTGCATTATTCATGGTATAGAGGTGAACGCCTGCAACATCTTGAGTAACAAGGTCGACAATCTGGTCAATAGCATAGGCAAGACCTGCCGCTCTAAGTGACTCAGGATCATGTTCATACTTATCCAAAATGGCACGGAACTTACGTGGCAAATGGATATTTTCACAAGTCTTAAGCAAACGTAGAGCTTGGTTACGATTCAAGATAGGCATAATTCCAGCATGAATTGGTACGTCAATGCCAGCCAAGGTACATTTATCTTGAAAATCATAGAAACGCTCATTATCAAAGAAGAGTTGGGTTACAAGGCTAGAACAACCTGCATCAACCTTTTTCTTGAGGTTTTGGATATCAGAGATTTGATTTGCTGAATCGGGATGCCCTTCAGGATAGCAGGCACCGATGATATCAAATTGAGGAGCTTGGTCCTTGATAAACTCAATCAAATCAGTTGCATATCTAAAATCTTTAAGAGGTTCAACACCTGGGATAATATCGCCACGTAGGGCTAAGATACGGTGTACACCAACAGCATCCAAGTCACGTAAGGTATCAGCAACCTTTTCTTTACTCAAATAGATAGCTGGAAGGTGAGCAATCGTTGGGATAGCTAGGTCATTTTGAATATGATCTGCCAAAGGAACCGTCGTCTCTTTGATATTATATTTGTTATTACTAGCTGTCACACTGATAAAGTGTGGGGCCAATCCTTGCATATCCTCGAGGGCACGTAGAATTTTTTCATTACCCACTGCTGGGTTGGGTGGAAATACTTCAAAAGAGAGTGATGGTGTTTGGCTTGTCATATTTTATACCTTCTTCTTTTTAGATTTTTGTTAAGACAAAAGCAGTTTTAAGTGCCTACTGACTTCATAAGTAGCGTACACTTGTTAATCATAGCCTGCTTGCAAAAATCTTTAGAATATTATTAGCTATTGAAAACCTTCTACACTTAAGGAAGAAGGTCTTCAACGTATGATAACTTCTGCTTACAAGTTTTCGCGAGCTGCTTTTGCAGCTTCTACAAGCTTGATTAAGCTTTCTTTAGTTTCTTTGATTCCGCGAGTCTTCAAACCACAGTCAGGGTTAATCCAGACTTTACCACTTGGTACTTTAGCCAAGATTGCTTCGATAGTGTGGTCAATTTCACCGTCTTGTGGGACACGTGGTGAGTGGATATCGTAAACCCCAGGTCCAACTTCTGTTTGGAAGTTTTGTGCTTTAAGTTCATCCAAGATTTCAAGATTTGAACGACTAGCTTCAAATGAGATAACGTCAGCATCCAAGTTGTCGATGGCTGGAATGATATCTGTAAATTCTGAGTAACACATGTGAGTGTGGATTTGTGTGTCTGGTGCTACAGTTGAGTGTACCAAACGGAAAGCTGGAATTGCCCAGTCGAGGTAATCCTCATACCAGTCACTACGACGGAGTGGCAATTTTTCACGAAGAGCAGCTTCGTCAATTTGGATAATTTTCACGCCTGCAGCTTCAAGGTCAAGCACTTCGTCTTTGATTGCAAGAGCAATTTGAAGAGTTGAATCCTTAATAGAGATGTCCTCACGTGGGAATGACCAGTTAAGGATAGTTACAGGTCCAGTCAACATACCTTTAACAGGTTTGTCTGTACGGCTTTGTGCGTAGCTAGACCATTTAACAGTGATTGGGTTAAGACGAGTGACATCACCCCAAATGATTGGTGGTTTAACCCCACGCATACCGTATGATTGAACCCAACCATTTTTAGAGAAGAGGTAACCTGACAAGTTCTGACCGAAGTACTCAACCATGTCATTACGTTCAAACTCACCATGAACAAGAACGTCAAATCCAACTTCTTCTTGCCATTTAATCCATTCATCAGTGATTTCAGCAAGGAAAGCATCGTATTCTTCTTGTGACAATTCATTCTTACGGAAAGCCAAACGTTTAGCACGAACTTCCTTAGTTTGAGGGAATGAACCGATAGTTGTTGTTGGAAGCAATGGAAGTTTGAAAGCATCCTTTTGAATCGCTTCACGTTCTGCAAACGCTGGCAAACGAGTGTAATCAGCTTCAGTCAAACCTGCAATACGAGCACGAAGCTCAGCATTTTCACCAACACGCTCAGTCGCAAAGAGTTCTTTGTTAGCAGCAAGGGCTTCTGCACCTTGACCATTGCGGATGGCATCCAAGTCACGCAATTCACCCAATTTTTCAACCGCAAAGGCGAAGTGGTCCAAAATAGCTGGTTCAAAATCTTCATTAGCAGTTGTAAATGGTACATGGAGAAGTGAGCAAGAGGTTGTCAAAACAACATTTTCAGCTGGAACTTGTTCAAGAATTGCAAGGCTCTTCTCGTAGTTGTTACGCCAGATGTTTTTACCATTGACGATACCGGCATAGAGAATCTTATCAGCTGGGAAACCACCTTTAACCAATTCAAGAGTTTTCTTACCTTCAACAAAGTCAAGACCAATACCATCAACTGGCAAGTTCACAAGGTCATTGTAGATATCACGAACATCACCAAAGTAAGTTTGAATCAAAACTTCAAGGCCTTTCTTATCAGCCAAGAGCTTGTTGTAGAGGTTCAAGAAGAGAGCTTTTTCTTCAGATGTCAAATCTTTAACAAGAGCTGGCTCATCGAGTTGAATACGAGTAGCACCAAGCTCTGCCAATTTTGCAAAAACATCTTGGTATGCAGAAACAAAGCTATCTACGAAGTCTTCAGCTTTTACACCATCTTCAAAGTCAGACAATTGAAGGAATGTGAATGGTCCAACCACAACTGGACGTGTATTAAGACCCAATTCTTTTGCTTCTTGGTACTCATCAAAAATCTTGTGACCAGCAAGTTTAACTTCTGTTGTTTTTTCAAATTTAGGAACGATGTAATGGTAGTTAGTATTAAACCATTTTTTCATAGGAAGGGCACGTACATCCCCTTTTTCACCTTGGTAACCACGCGCCAAAGCAAAGTAACGTTCAAGATCTGTCAAATTCAAGTTTTGAACAGATTCAGGTACGACGTTGAAAAGGAAAGCTGCATCAAGGAAGTTATCGTAATGTGAAAAATCATTTGAAGGAATTTCACTGATACCCTTCTCTTTAACAATATTCCAGTGTTTTGCACGCAAGTCTTTGGCTGCTGCTAAAAGTTCATCTGCAGTAATTTCATTTCTAAAGTATTTTTCTGTTGTAAATTTTAATTCGCGGAATTCACCCAAACGTGGGAAACCAATGATAGTAGTTGACATCTTGTGTCCTCCTCTTTGTTGTTGAACTTATCTTACCAAAGAAATGGGTGGCTGTATAATTGCTATTAGTTTTCTCTATATATAGTTTTTGACTATAACCTATAAAATAAAGGGTTTCTAGCTACCGTTATCTCCTTTTGTTTAGATATTGTTATAGCTAATAAATATATATCAACCAGATAAATCCTTTTTTATAACAAAAAAAGCCCTAGACTTTTGTCTAGAGACTCTATTATTTACTAGGATTAGGACACTAAGCTCTATAAGTGCTCAGTACTTTCTCTTGAAGCCAAGATGATGTATAAGACATATTCTCACTATTGTAACTATTCCAGATAAAATAACCAAAAACTACCAATACTAATAAGAAACAAATTCCTAATACGGCTAACCAGATGATTTGTTTCTTTAAGCTATCATACTCACTCATATAGCCATTATGGATTTTAATGAGTTCATTTCTTTTTTTGTTACTTGACTCTTTAGCAATGGCAATTTCTAGCTCATACATTTGATGCTTCCATGAATTCTTAGAAGTGCCTTTTTTCATTTTATGGTTTGAAAGACTGCTGTTGCCTTTCTCAAAGTTATTTTTTTCAGTCATATTTCCCTCTAAAATCTTCTTTTAGTCCCTATCATTATAACATATGTAAAACTATCTGAAAAGTTCATTTTTGGTTAGAATTTTGAGAAAGAGAATTAAAACATGAAAAAGAACCAGAGGGAAACTTCTTATGTTATACTCTAAGTATGCATAAGAAAACTGTTATTGATTTTAAAGAACTTGGTGTCAGACAAATTTTTACAGACGCCATTAAAGAACTAAAAACAAAGAACATTAAGGAAGTTAAGCATCTCTTAGCTGAAGTCGAAGCCTATCAAAATAAGGGCTATTATGCAGTAGGTTATGTTTCCTATGAAGCTGCCCCTGCCTTCGAGACAAAATTTCAGGTTATTGATGGTCCATTAATGTCAGAGTATCTCCTCTACTTCACTATTCATGAAACTGTTCAAACAGAGCCTATTCCACTTACTTATGAGCCAATTTCCCTACCAGAATCTTGGCAAGAGCTAACTTCTGCAGAGGAATACAAGGCTGCTATTGAGCAAATACACCACCATATTCGACAAGGTGATACTTATCAGGTTAATTATACTGTTCAACTTCAACAGAAGCTGACAGCTGATCCCTTTGCCATCTATAACCGATTGGTTGTTGAGCAAAATGCACATTACAATGCCTTTATTCAGCACGATGATGTTTCTATCATTTCCATAAGTCCAGAACTCTTCTTTAAAAAAGATGGTGATAGACTGACCACTCGTCCAATGAAAGGTACCACCAATCGTGGTTTAACAACTGAAACTGACCTCAAACAAGCCCATTGGCTAGCTCAGGATCAGAAAAATCGCTCTGAAAATATGATGATTGTCGATCTACTTAGAAATGACATGAATCGTATTTCAAAAATAGGAAGTGAAGATGTCAAGAGCCTTTGCCAAGTTGAACAATACTCTACGGTTTGGCAAATGACTTCAACTATTGAGACGCAACTCCTACCAAATAGTCGTTTAAATGATGTCTTCCAAGCCCTTTTTCCATGCGGATCGATTACAGGTGCCCCAAAAATAGCAACCATGGAGATTATTAAGAAGGTTGAAAAACAGCCTCGAGGTGTTTATTGTGGAGCTATTGGTATCTTGGTGCCACAGGGACCTAGTATTTTTAACGTGGCCATTCGGACACTACAAATGGAAGGAACCAAGGCTATCTATGGTGCCGGAGGAGGTATTACCTGGGACAGCAACTGGGAAGCTGAATATGAAGAAACAAAGCAAAAAGCTGCTGTTCTATACCGTCAGAACCCCAAATTCGATCTCATTTCAACTGCTCGTGTCCACCAAGGAAAACTGCTATTTCTTGAGGAGCATATGAAACGCTTGCAAGAGAGTAGTCGCTACTTTGACTATCCTTTCAATGCAGAAAAAGCTCACTATCAAGTCGAAGCTCTGTGCCAATCACTAGACTTTGACAAAGATTACCGTCTTAAAATGTCACTTGCAAAAGATGGTGAACTGAAGTTTGAACATACCCAATTAACAAACTTATCCAATGACTTCTGCCAAGCAAGGTTAGTTGAGCAAAGGCATACGTTGGATAGCCCCTATACCTTCTTCAAAACAAGTTACCGTCCTCACCTTAGTATCGAACCTCACGAACAAATCTATTATAATCATGAGGGGCAACTCCTAGAAACCTCTATCGGTAACATTGTGCTTAAAATCGAGGACCAACTCTACACACCACCCGTTCACCTCGGCCTCTTAAATGGCATCTACAGACAAAGCCTAATTGCTGATAATAAGCTTAAAGAAAAAGTCTTGACCGTAAAAGATATGGAACAGGCTCAGGCCATCTACGGATGCAATGCGGTGAGAGGCTTGTATGAATTGAAGGTGGAAGGATATAATTATATTTAACGAAAAAATACAAGTTTTTTGTTCTCCCCTACTCTTGCTAAAGACAAAAGAAACTTCAATATTCTATTGGTAAAAAATCAACAATTTAATAGTAAAATAAAGTATAATACTTACTGATAGTTATTCAGTTATCGTGACTGTAATGATAAGCTTTTTGGCTTCTAATTTACTAGCCTTAAAATTCAGTAATAATTTAGAAAGGATACAAACCTTAAATGAAAAAATTTAAAGGCTTGACTTCTGCTGAAGTTCAAGCAAGTATAAATGCCCATGGCGATAATAGGCTATCTAGTAAAGAGGCTAACTCGCTCCTCTCAATCTTTATCGAAGCCTTCCAAGATCAATGGATTCTTATCCTCTTGGCTGCCTTAGGATTAAAAATCATCTTCAACTTTGTTGGAATGATTTTCCCTGCTATTGGTGAAGCCAACTGGTATGAGGCTATCTCACTAATTTTCGCCATTTTGATGTCTACAGGATTCTCAGCAGTCTCACAATACCGAAATGAGCAAAAATTCAACACTCTTCAAGAAGAGGCTTCAAAAACTAATGCTAAGGTTTATCGTGATGGTAAACTTAAAGAAGTTCTTGTTGATGATATTGTAAAAGGTGATCAAATTCTCCTTCAATCAGGGGACAAGATTCCAGTTGACGGTATCATACTGGAAGGTGAGTTAAAAGTAAACCAAGCTGTCCTTAATGGTGAAAGTGAAGATGCTAAGAAACTTCCTCTTGGTGATCAAGCAGAACCAGACTCTTCAGACCTCTTTACAGAGCTCAAAATCTTCCGTGGTACAGTTGTTACTTCAGGCGAAGCCGTTATGGAAGCTACACAAATTGGTGATAACACCGTTCTTGGAAGTATCAATACTTCACTTCAAGAAGATAGTAAAGATTCACCATCTAAAGAGAAACTTAACAAGCTTGCTGGTAATATCGGTGTCCTCGGTTATAGTGCAGGTGCTGCATATTCAGTAATCAACCTTGTTTTAGGCTTTATTGCCCTCAATAAAGCTAATAACCTCAATGGTGGTTCAATCTTCCTTCTTATCATTGAAACAATTCTCTTTGCGGTTACAATCATCATCATGGCCGTTCCAGAAGGTCTCCCAATGATGTTGGCACTCGTTTCTTCAATGAACTCAGGTCGACTTTTGGCTCAAAATATCCTTGTTCGCCATCCTGATACTATTGAAACAGCTGGATACATGAATATCCTCTTCAGCGATAAGACTGGTACAATCACAGAAGGTAAACTTTCTGTAGTTGACTTCTTCCTTGCTGATGGTACACTTTATGTAGCTACTGGTGAAACTGATGCTCCTGATTTTGACACAATGTCAGATAGCCTTAAGGCTGAAATGATTAATGGTATCGGTCTTAACAACGATGCCATGGTAGCTGATGGCAGTGCTGTTGGTAGTAACGCCACTGACCGTGCACTTCTTGATTTCTTGATTGGACGTTCTCAACTTGATTTCGATACTAATACAATTGCTGAAAAGCAACAATTCAACTCAGCAACAAAATTTGCAAGTGTAACGACTAATAATGGAAAAACCTACATCAAAGGTGCTCCAGAATTCATCCTAAATGACTGCTACTACTATCTTGATAAAGATGGTAATAAACAAAACTTTACAGATGATATTAAAGCTCGCTTTCAAGATTTATCATTGGAACAAGCTAACCGTTCAATGCGTTTGCTTGCTATCCTAAATACAGATGGAAATGATAAAGTCTTGATTGGTATCATATGTATCCGTGATAACGTTCGTTCTTCAATTAAACAAACTGTTGAAACAATGAACCGTGCAGGTGTTCAAGTAGTTATGGTAACTGGTGACCGTAAAGAAACCGCTGTTGCTATCGCTAAAGAAGCCGGTATCGTTACTGGTCAAAATGACCTTGTCCTTACTCACGATGAACTCTCTGCCCTTTCAGATCAAGAACTTAAACAACAATTACCTCACTTAAAAGTGGTCAGTCGTGCCCTTCCAATGGATAAAAAACGTCTTATTGAAGCAGCTCAAGACCTCGATATGGTCGCTGGTATGACAGGTGATGGGGTCAATGACTCACCTGCCCTCAAATCAGCTGATGTCGGATTCTCAATGGGTGATGGTACTGAAGTCGCACGTGAAGCCTCAGATATCGTTATCTTGAATAACTCATTGACTTCGATTGAGAAAGCCGTCCTCTATGGACGTACTATGAGTAAGTCAGTAAGTAAATTCATTATCTTCCAGTTAACCGTAAACGTGACTACAATTGCTATGTCACTTCTCTCACCACTCTTGGGCCTCAAAGAACCATTTACAATTATCCAAATTCTCTGGATTAACCTTATCATGGACACACTTGCTGCCCTTGCCTTTGGTGAAGAACCTACGCTAGATCGTTACATGAATGAAAAACCAGTTGCTAAGAAGGCAAATATTCTTACTGGCTATATGAAATCTGCTATCGGTGTAGCCAGCGTCTTCATTACTCTTGTATGTTTAGCTATTCTTAAAAATGTTGGTGGTATCCAAGACTTTATCACAAATGGAACTGGCAACTTTGAAATGGTAACAACATTCACCTTTACAGTATTTATCTATGCTGTCATCTTCAACTCACTTAATACACGTAGTAATGGATTCAATGTTTTTGAACATATCGGTGAAAACAAGAAATTCTCAATTGTAATGATTTCTATTGCTGTCGTTCAAACCTTGATTATTCAATTCGGTGGTAAAGTATTTAGTACCGTTCCAATGGACGTTCAACACTATATTGTTGCACTTCTTATCGCGGTTTTGATCATCCCTGCAGATTTAATTCGAAAAGCTCTAACTAAAAACAAATAACTATCTGTATAACGTATTATAAAACTTAAAAGGATAAAAAGGATTGGGAGTTATCCCAATCCTTTTTAATAATTTCCGAAGGTAATACCGTGGAAAGATCATAACATAAAAAGGCTTTAACAAGCCTTTTTGATTTATTAAGTAATGCTACTTAAACTGACTAGGAGCCCCTGTATAACCTGCCCAATCCTTACTATAAAAGCGGTCGTTCAAGTTATAGCTAGGTGCGGGTGTTGGATTACTTACAAATGGATCAACAGCCTTGTCAAAGGCCACCCAACCTTTCCATCCCATATGAATGGTATCTTGCATGAAGTAAGGTTGATCTCCATCTTTTGAGAAGTCAGCAATATTGGTGAAGCCTTGACTTTCCAATTGATAACGGATTTTAGAAACCGTAGCGTCATACATTTCTTGACTTAGTCCCGTATAAGCCATCCACTTGCTATTAACAGGTGGGATGACAAAGATAACGTTAGTATTTGACTTCGCAAATTGATTTAAGACTAACTGTAGGTCACCGTATTCTTGTGAAACTTCATACGAAAGATTCTTTTGGAAACCTTTAAGTTTACCAATCTTTTTAGCCAAACGTTTCTTATAGAAACGGTCATCGATACCAAAGTCGTTTGACTTGGTATGAGCTTCTGCATCTCTTACGGCAACCTGGTCAAGTGCCTCGTAAGAGAACTTGTCTGGCAACTCTTTAAGATAAGGAAGAACCTTCTTGTCGTAATTTGCATTATTTGATGCTGCAAAAGGACTGAACAAGGCATCTTCTCGCTTATTAAGCTCTGCCATAAATTGAATATAAGTCTTATCAAGAGAATTTAAATCTTGTCCATTAGCCACTTTAAAAAGTTGAGATTTCATAGTAATCTCAGGTTTCATCTCTAAGATACGCTGAGCAGCATATTGAGAATTTGCATCCGTCTGATTTTGACTTAAGAAACTACTAAGTTGGTCGTTATTGTAGAACTGCTGGAAAGCCGCAGAATTGTAACCTTTTTTAGTAAACCACTGTGGTGACAAGACGTAGACTGCTGTCCCATTTTTCAATTCAGGAAGCATTTGTTGCATTCCCAAATATTGGTTTAGAGAGGCAGCCCCACGTTGTCCAATAAAATATGGGCGATAGTTACGGTCGTATTTTTCAGCTAAAACAGCTGGATGAAGGGCATCAAAACGCAACCACTCACTAGACCCAAAGAAAGGGACAAATCGATGATTCTTATCAGAAAGAGCTGTCGTCTTATTAATACGGCTCTTAAAGTTCTCAGTTGTCAAGGTTACTGCGTTACGTTTTTCAACCTCATAATTATGTTTTCTGCCTTGAGGGTAGGAAAAAATAACTACTACTACCAAGACTAAGGCACAGATTATAGGGCCAAAAATTTGCCATAAACGCTTAAGCATTGCGAAGCTCCGTTACCCCTTCAACAATCTTATTAGCTGTGTTCCAGTCATCACGACCAAATTCTGAAACTGGCACACGAATATCGAAACGTGATTCCAATTCAACGATAAGCTCAACTGTTCCCATTGAATCGAGAACACCAGCATCGAAAAGGTCTTCATCCATCATGTCTGAAACATCTTCCATGAAGAGTTCATCAATAATTTCAATAACTTCTGATTTTACATCCATTTTTATAATTCCTTTACTTATTTTTTAGTGAACCAGAGGTCATTCAAGAATCCAGAGAAAATCAAGAATGACAACATAACAGTGTTAAATGTAATAAAGATTCCCAAAGCCTTCGTCCATTTATTATCAGGAATTGGCTCAAGACCTGCTTTCTTACGCTCTTTATTAATAGTCTTCTTCTTACGTAACCAGGCATCATTGATTCCTAGACCAATACCATGGAAAATACCATAAGCAATGTAGTACCAAGTAACTCCATGCCAGAATCCCATAACCATCATATTAATGACATAGGCCACATTTGATGTCGTGTTACGGTTTTTGAAAACCTTGTTTCGCATCAAAACCATAACCAAACGCATAAAGACAAAGTCACGGAACCAGAAAGACAAGCTCATATGCCAACGATTCCAAAATTCTTTCAAGTCTCGTGAGATGAAAGGTTTGTCAAAGTTGATTGGACTCTTAATCCCCATAAGGTTTGATGCTGCCAAGGCAAACATCGAGTAACCTGCAAAATCAAAGAAGAGATCAAAACCGAAAACATACATGACACCAAGTGTTGCTAAATTAAAGATACCACCCTGAGCCAAAGCTTGTGCTTTCAGTGAAGGCAAGAGCATACTTCCGAAAATCTGAGCTAAAACAAACTTATAGAGGAAACCAAGCATGATATATTTTACAGCTTGCTCCAACATATTCATCAGCTCGTCTCGCTCAGGAATCGCTTGGTAATCTTCGTTAAAGCGTTTGAAGCGATCAATAGGACCACTCGTAAAGGTTGGCATAAAGAGCATGAATCGGAGGAATTCTCCAAGTGTAAACTCTTTTAAGACACCATCCCGCATCTCGATAATCATACCAACCGATCGGAAGGTCAAGTAAGAAATGCCAAGAAAGTTTAAGAGTGACTGAGTACCATTTATCGCAGGCTCTACCTTAACAAAAATCAAAGGAAGAACTACAAGAAATGAGTGTAAATAGAAAACCCATTTATTGTCCTTTTGACTGCGGTAATGTTTGTAGGAATAAACCCAGATGATTTGCCAAACGATATAGAAGAGTAAGGCTAGTAATTGGCTAGCATGTGTTCCTGTCAGAGCGAGAACAATAAAGGCTAGACTGACCAAACATTCATAAATCGCAAAACGCTTTTTAAAGAAGAGACCCACAAAGATTGGCAATAGAGCTAATCCAAGATAGATAAAATAGAAGGGATTACCGTAGGCTTCTAAATGGGGGAGCTGTTTCAAGAAGTCTATCATCGGTTGTTAACCTCACTGATGAGACCCTTGATATCGATTTTCCCATTTGGTGTTAAAGGCAAGCTCTCACGATAGAGAAACTTAGTAGGCATCATGTAAGACATCATGATATCTTCTAAGTCAGCCTTAATCGCCTTGGTGATATCAATTTCACGTTCAAACTGCTCACGAACACCATCCTTAAGAATCACATAAGCCAAGAGATTCTGAACCTTATGGTCTTTATTGTAACGTGGCACAGCTACTGCTGAATCAATATACTTAGACTTATTAAGGTTTTGTGAAACATCCTCTAGCTCAATACGGAACCCATTAAATTTAATCTGGAAGTCCATACGTCCGCCGTAAAGAAGGAGCCCTTCATCAGTCATCGTTCCTACATCACCAGTATGGTAAGCAGGGAGGCCATTAAACTCGAAGAAGGCTTCCGCAGTCTTTTCAGGATTATTCATATAACCTTTTGAAACTGCTGGTCCTGAGACGATGATTTCACCTTGTTGACCATTTGGAAGGATATTGCCATCCTCATCGATAATATAAGTCGGTGAATCTTCCTTGGTATAACCAATTGGTAAACGCTTTAGGTTAGCTAGCATCTCATCAGTTACTGCTACTGCTGATAAGGCGACAGTTGCTTCAGTTGGTCCGTAAGCATTGATAATACGTGCTTCTGGGAAACGTTGGCGAAGCTTTTGAGCAGTCTTGACAGTCAACTCTTCTCCATCAAAATAGAAATGCGTAATTTCTGGCATCTTCTCTGCATTGAAGTCTTCAGACAACATTGCCATATCTGCAAAAGATGGTGTTGATGTCCAAATAGCAATTGGAAGTGAGAAGATCGTTTCAAAGAGCTTCTTGAAGTCCTGTGTAATGGCTGAAGGAAGCGCATAAAGTGTTCCTCCAAGTGCCAATGTTGGTGCCCAGTACATTACCGATAGGTCAAATGAATAAGGTGGTTGAGCCAGCATTTGAGGACGTTTTGGAGTTGCAAATTCCTTGTCCGTAATCATCCAGTTAGTGAAACTGAGGAGATTATTGTGTGAAATTTGTACCCCTTTAGGCTTACCTGTAGTTCCTGATGTAAAGATGATGTAATAAGTATCATCCCCCTTAACAGGATGAGTCACTTCGTAGCTAGTCTTGCTTTCAAAAGCTGTTGTCACTTGATCCAATGTTAGGATTGGAGCTTGGACATCCTCAAGCGGGAAGTCGTTAATAGCAATAATCAGACTAGGCTCTGCTACTTCAACAATTGCCGTCACGCGCTCAAGAGCTGAGTGACTATCAATTGGAATATAAGCGTGACCAGATTTAGTCAAAGCGACAAAAGTTGCCAACATTTCATACTCTTGACCGCCATAAACCACAACAGGTGATTTTTCTGGAATATCAATACTATCAATCTTAGCAGCTAGGCTATCCGAATCAGCTTTTAAGTCACCGTAAGTGTGAACTTCCCCTAAAATATTGTAAACAGGAAAGTCAGGTTGTGATTGGGCAAACTGCTCAATCGTTTCGATCATATCTTTAATTTTTGTATTCGTCATTATTCTTCCTAAAATTCGTTATAGATAAAATTACCTTGACCTTGTCCTAGGTAATTGTAGAGATAAATTAGGGCCATAAAAATGGCGAAATAAAGCAAGGTTTGTCCTAAAAATACCAGGACGTTTTTATGTTTTAACATTCTAATTTTCGATACCTTTTTTTATATAATATCCTCTTTAGTTTACCATCTTATCAGTATTTTTTCCAATAAAAAAGAAAAAATAACTAAATTTCATTTCTTTTTCATTAATAAGTTTCCGTGATAAATGATTGGCTAAAATCATAAAAACACAGAGCTTAAAAGCTCTGTCGGATTTAACTATTTTGTGTCTTTTGGGCCGTCTGCATACGATAGTACATTCCCTTAGCTTGCATCAGTTGTTCATGGGTTCCGTGTTCAACGATATCCCCATTATTCATGACCAAAATAAGGTCCGCATTCTCGATGGTAGACAATCGATGGGCAATGATGAAACTTGTTCGACCTTTCATTAATTTAGCGAAGGCCTCTTGAATGAGGAGCTCTGTACGGGTATCGATACTAGAAGTGGCTTCATCCAAGATTAAGATTTTAGGCACATTGACAAATATGCGGGCAATGGTCAAAAGCTGACGTTGTCCCTGAGAAAGGGATTGTCCCGCATCATTCAAGTAGGTGTCATAACCTTGAGGCAACTGCTGAATAAAGAAATCAGCATTGGCAGCCTTGGCCGCTGCTATGACTTCTTCACGACTGGCTTCTGGATTTCCATAGGCAATATTATCATGAATAGTGCCAACCTCAAGCCAAGTTTCCTGCAAGACCATCCCAATCTGTTTCCGAAGACTCTCACGGGTATAATCTGTAATAGGTCTACCGTCCAGTAGAATGTTCCCCTTATCCAAATCATAGAAACGCATTAGTAGGTTAATCAAGGTAGATTTTCCCGCTCCTGTAGGGCCAACAATGGCAACAGTACTTGCTGCAGGGATATCAATACTCAAATCCTTGATAAGAGGTTTATTAGGCAAATAGCCAAACTGGACATGATCAAATTGAAAACGTCCCTGCACATCTGCTTCTTCCAAGACCACCTTACCTGTTTCTGTTATTTCCTCTTCATCCAATATCATATAAAGGCGATCAGCACAGGCCAAAGCACTTTGAAGTTCTGAAAGTACAGACGAAATGTCATTAAAAGGTTTCGTATACTGGGTGACATAATTTAGGAAGGTAGTCAATTGTCCCACTGTAAAGGCACCACCCGACATGATACGATAGGCTCCGACACCAGCAATGAGTGCATAAATCAGACTATTAACAAAACGTGTAGCTGGGTTAACCGCTGACGAATAAAAGATAGCACCCTGTGAATAATCAGCATACTTACCATTGACGTCTTTAAAACTCCTAACCATCTGTTCTTGAGCATTTAGACTTTGTACTAAAGCTTCTTGAGTCAAACTTTCCTCAATCAACTGAGTCTGCATGCCTCGCCATTTAGTTTGATTGCGATAGAGTTGATAGCTTTTCTTTGCGATAAAACGTGCCACAAGCATTGACAAAGGCGTCATCACTAGAACTAAGAGCATCATGAACCAGTCTAAGCGAGCCATGGTAATGATTATGACAAAGATAGTCAAAAGCCCAACGAAAAATTGGTTAAAGACCATGAGAAGTCCGTTGTTTAACTGATCGCTATCTGTAGTCACACGGCTAACCATGTCTCCAGTTCCTTGACGATCAAGGTAACTAAGTGGCATAGCATGGATTTTAATCATGACTCGTTCACGTAAACTTTCACTATATGAATAAATCAATCGATTATAAATCAAAGGGTTAAGCCACTGGATTGCACTATTAGCTAAGATAACTACAAGCATCTGCCAAATTAAACGTGACATCAATAGAACGGAGTTCATCTTAAGAACAGCGTCCACTGCATCACCAATTAAGATAGGTAAGTAAACCGTTAAGGCAACTTGAATAATGGTCCCAACAGTTGCTAAGGCAAAGAGGTAACGCTGACTTAAGATATCTCTACTTAAACGTTTAAGCGTTGATTTATTATTTCTAGCCTTCATCAGCGACCTCCTTTTGATGTTGAGAATAATGAATGTCTTGATAGAGTTTATTTGTGGCAAGCAATTCTTCATGATTACCTAAGCCAACTTGATGTCCCTTATCAAGCACCAAAATTTGATCAACAGCTTTTAGACTATTTGTTCTTTGCGAAATAATAATCAAACTCGTTGATTTAAGATTGTCTCTGATAGCCGCTAGTAGACGACTTTCAGTCAAGTAATCTAGGGCTGAAGTGGAGTCGTCCAAAATCAAGAATGGTGCTGGTCTCATCAGCGCACGCGCAATAGTCAAACGTTGACGTTGACCCCCCGAAAAATTACGGCCAAATGACTCAACTGGCTCATCTAAACCAAGATCTTTGTCTTTAACAAAATCAGCAGCCTGAGCCATGTCAAGAGCATGCCAGAGTTCTTGCTCACTCGGTTCGTGGTCAAGTCCTAATGATAAGTTTGAACGAATGGTTCCTCTAAATAGCTCAGCTTTTTGCGGGACGTAGGCAACCCAAGAACGCCACTCTTTAAGGTTTTTTGGTGATTTTTGATCTTTGAAAATAGCTAATGAACCAATCTGAGGCTGATATAAGTTCATGATTAAGTTCACCAATGTCGATTTACCCGAACCTGTACCACCAATAATACCTAGTGACTGACCTTGAGTAAGACTTACATGAATCTCTTGAAGTGATGGCTGACTAGCCGTAGGATAGGTAAAGGTCATCTGATCAATAGCTAGCACTGTGGAAGCCTGACTAGAAGTTCGGACTTCTAAAGGTGCTTCAATATCCTCATCTTGGAGTTCAAAAATAGCTTGTACCCGTTTCGCTGAAATAAAACCTTGATTCAGATTAGTCAACATCATGGCCAATTTAAGGAGCTCCGTCAAAATTTGCAAGAGATAATTGACCAGAGCAATCAGCATACCTTGGGACAAAAGACCAACTTGAATTTGCAGATTTCCTTGCCAAAGGATAGCAATCAAGGTCATATTAACAACCAAGAAAGTCAAAGGACTAATGAGACTTGCTATCACTCCTGTTTTGAGCTGCCACTTCTTCAAGTCTTTGTTGACGGCAGTAAAGTTATCTAATTCACGCTCACTTTGATCAAAAGCCCGAATAACCCTCATACCTTCAAGTTGTTGACGCGTATTGGTAACAATCGATTCATTAATCACTCGAATCTTGGCATATAAAGGATTGACGATGCGACTGGCTAGTACAATAATAAGAGTCAATACCAAGACCATGCCAAGAAACCATAGGGTCAAGCGTGGACTGATTCGGAATGCCATAATAATGGCTCCTGTCACGATAATTGGTGCCCTCAAAAAGAGCCTCAAAAATTGATTGATGCCCGTTTGGATTTGAAAGGTATCACCAGTCAAACGTGTCACCAAACTTGACGTTCCAATCTCATCCCGCTTTTCCTTTGATAAACGCATGATTTTCGCATACAAATCATTGGTTAAACCTCGGGCATAGCCAACGGCTGCTCTGGATGAAAAATACTGTGCTGAAATAGCAACAACAACCCCAATAACGGCAAGTCCGAACAAGAGAAAAATCATCATAAACAGATGATTTTGGTCTTTATTTGGAATAGTTGTGTCGACAATTCCAGCAATTACTAGAGGGACCAAGAGTTCGAAACTGGCTTCGATTAATTTAAAAACGGGTCCCAAGATACTGTCTTTGACGTATCCTCTAAAATAAACTAATAATGCTTTCATTTGTCTTTCCTAAATTTAACGTCCTCACTCTTAGAGGCGTGAGAACATACGCATTAAAAAGAGATTAAACTGTACTTCCTTAGCGTAGTAAATATTTCCGCCATTTGTATAAAGTTTTCCGCCGCCGTAGTACATGGCAACTGGTTGGTAATAGGTGTATGTTTTCCCGCTAGTGTTTCCTAGACTCGGAGCAACGACATTTTTAGAGTAAGCCTTTGCGAGTTCGACGGTGTTCACTCCACCATTATCAGCCACATAATCGATATAGGCCTTACCAAAATTATAGGCTTGTACTGCTGTCCAAGGATCCACCTTATGGTGGGCAGCTTCTTCCAGATTTTCCGACAGCACCGTCACCCCTTGACGAATACTTTCTTTTCGATCTGTTATGGAGTTGGTCACCCCTGTAGAACTTTCACTGGACTGCATCACGTCATCTGTCTTCCCCTTGGTTTCTGTGTAGATCATAGCCAGAACCAAATCGACATTGGTTGTATTATCAATGTCGTCCTCTGCCAAAACCTCCTTAACCATGGATTCATAGGTTAAGACATGTTGAATATTGGCATGGATTCGATAGCATTGGATACCTATGATGAGGACTACGACAAAAACCGCCAGACGTCTTATCCATTTAAACATATTATTTATTGATGATATCCTCGATATTTTTGATGAGAATAGAGTAGGTACCATCAGGATTTTGAATAAACTCAACACTATCAGCATCCTGATACACATTATTAGGCACGATTAACTCAATTCCGTTTGATAACGATAATTTTTGATTCTCCAATTTCTTAATTTGACGCGAATGGTCAATATCTGATACCGAGATAGGCTCAGGTATGGCCTCTTTGAGCTCATCAACGAAGGTCAAACGAGCTGTCAAATTATTATCAAAGAGCTGGTCTGCCAATTTTTCAGGTGATAACTCTTGGTCTTCTTCCAAATTATTGAAAATAGCAGATTTCATTTTCCCTTGGAAGTTAAAGTCATCCTGATTAAAATTCTCGGCAATCTTCTGGGCAGTATCTTCAACCATCTTAATCGATTTCTTGACAGATTGTTCAGGCTGGACTTGCAACAGATTTTCAGAGAAATAATTGGCAAAGCTTCCATTATGTTTGATTCGCTTTTCAATCAAATAATACTGCTTACTACTACGATTGATTACCAAAGCTTCATCAGGTGTCTGGGCCGCAGAAGGCAAATTATTTTGTGACAATTGAATAGGATGTTGGCTATCTCCCAAAGAATGAATCAAACTATCCTTGAGTGCAATACGCAAGAAAGCAAAATATTCTTGCCCTTCTTTGTCAAACTGAATAAAGACCAAATCATTGGTCTTTTGATCTTCAGAAATGACAAATTCTTCCTTCCAAAGTTGGGCAATCTTGACTGAGCTTTCCATCAAGTCATCTCCTAGATGACTGATGAAAACATTCTCTGCATCGAAATAGCCACGTTTAGCCTCATCTGAGAAAACTTTAGAGAGTTTCTTTCGAAAATACTCATCTAAGCGTGGCGTTATTTCAAGAGGCCCTTCAGCTAAAGCCAGCTCCGTATCATTTGGCGAAAACTGGTGAATGATAATGCGTTTAATATATAAATCTAACATAGTTTTTAATAGAGTGGGAAGGCATCTGTAAGAGCTTTAACTTCTCCACGAATGCGTTCCAAAACTTCAGGTTTATCGTGATTTTCCAAAGCTTCAACCATTAATTCAGCAATTTTACGGCTCTCAGCTTCACCCATACCACGACTTGTAATGGCTGGACTACCAACACGGATACCAGATGTCTTGAATGGAGACAATTGCTCATATGGAATACCATTCTTATTCAAAGTAATATTAACTTCTTCAAGAACGTTTTGTGCTACCTTACCATTTTCAACAACTTTAGTAACATCAACCAAGAAGAGGTGATTGTTTGTGCCACCTGAGATAACACGAAAATCTGGATGTTGATTGAAAACGTCAGCCATGGCAGCAGCATTCTTGATAACATTTTCCCCATATTCTTTAAAGGCAGGATCAAGTGCTTCTTTAAGAGCAACAGCCTTAGCAGCAATAACGTGTTCCAATGGTCCACCTTGCAAACCAGGGAAAACCGCAGAATTCAATTTCTTAGCGATATCTTCATCATCAGTCAAAATCAAACCTCCACGAGGACCACGAAGTGTCTTGTGGGTTGTTGTTGTTGTCACATGTGCATGAGGAACTGGACTTGGATGATGACCAGAGGCTACAAGACCAGCAATGTGAGCCATATCTACCATGAGGTAGGCACCTACAGCATCAGCAATTTCACGGAATTTAGCAAAATCAATGATACGTGAGTAAGCTGAAGCCCCAGCCACGATGAGTTTTGGTTGTACTTCTTTAGCTTGAGCCAGAATAGCATCGTAATCAAGAAGTTCAGTTTCTTTATCAACGTTGTAAGCCACAAAGTTATAGGTCTTACCAGAGAAGCTAACTGGTGCACCATGTGTCAAGTGACCACCCGCTGACAAATCCATTCCCATAACCGTATCACCTGGTTGAATCAAAGACATGTAAACTGCTGCATTAGCTTGGCTACCTGAGTGAGGTTGCACATTGGCAAATTTTGCTCCAAAAAGTTCTTTGGCACGCTCAATAGCAAGTGACTCAACCACATCAATCACGTCTGTACCACCATAGTAACGTTTACCTGGATAGCCTTCTGCATACTTGTTAGTCAAGAGTGTTCCTTGAGCAGCCATTACAGCTTTAGATACCACGTTCTCAGAGGCAATCAACTCAATATTGTTTTGCTGACGTTCTGCCTCAGCATCGATGGCGTTCCAAAGTTCCGGGTCAAATGCTTTGTAATCTTCTTTATCAAAAATCATAGAGGTCTCCTTTGAGGTCTAATGGGGTTCAATCAACTCACCCACATACAGTCGGAAATTATCTCACACTTCCATAGGTCTCTGTTAGTCATTTATTCTATGGTCAACTCGGGTAGAGCCGCCAATAGGTCTTCTTTTGTAATCATCCCTTGTCTGAGAATCCTAGCAGGTGAGACCGACAAATCCAAAATTGTCGAATCTACACCTAACAAGGCATCATCATCTTGATAGCCAGTCACCTGAAAATCAAATTGGTCTCTTATTTGGTCAAAATAACGACCACTAGCCTTCCCAGACTTATTGGCTGAGGGACCAATCAAAGGCCCTTCTGCTTGAATCAGTTCTCTAGTAACAGGATGGTCTGGCAAACGGAAGCCAACCGTCGCCAATCCTGAATTAATCCACTTGGGTACTTGGTCATTAGCCTTTAAAATTATAGTCAAAGGTCCAGGCAAAAAAGCATCATAAATTTTTTTGAGATAGTCGGGCTGCTCTTTCGAATAAGACAGGATATCTTCATAAGAAGCGACATTCAAATTCATGGCTTTATCTCTAGGACGATTTTTCAGCTCATAGACATGGTTCACAGCACTCTCATCCAAAGCCTTAGCAAATAAACCATAGACAGTCTCTGTAGGAAGAACGACTGCGCCACCGTCAGACAAGATTTCTCTTAACACTTTCTTATTTTTCATCATCCATCACGACCATTCTATCTTGTCCAAATTGGTCCTTAAGGACACGCACTCGCTTATCTGGAAAATGTAGAGACAAGAGCTTTTTCAAATCCATTCCCTGCTTATAGCCGATTTCAAAGTAGAGCTTTCCACTAGGAGTCAAATACTTATATGCCTCCTCAATAATCTGTCTATAAATGGCAAGTCCCTCTTCATCAGCAAACAAGGCCATCTTTGGCTCGCTCGCCAAGACATTGACCCCAACTTCGTCCTTATCGTTTTCAGAAATATAGGGAGGGTTTGACACAATGATATCAAAACTACCAGAAATATTTTTGAAAACATCTGATTGAACAAAGCTGATGGCTACCTGATTTAGCTTAGCATTCTCCTTAGCAAGTACTAAGGCATCAGCTGACAAGTCACTAGCTGTTACTTGCCAAAGGGGGCGACTCTTTTTCAGAGATACCGAAATAGCACCACTCCCAGTTCCAATATCAAGAACCTTAAAATCTGTGCTTGGATTTTCCGCTAAAATCAAGTCCACTAGTTCTTCAGTTTCAGGACGTGGAATCAAGACACGCTCATCAACCTGAAAACGTAAACCATGAAAGTCTTCATAGCCCAAGATATACTGGGCAGGCTTGTGATTCTTTAGTTGGCTAAATACATGAGCTAATAGCTCAGCATCTTCCTCTGAAACTTCCTGACGCAATTGAAGAACAAAATGAGTCAAGTCCCACTGCTTCAAACCACGATAAACAAAGGAAAGGGCCTCTGGCTCTTCTCCAACTGCCTCAAGCTGCTTCTCATAGTCAGCCAGAACATCCGCTAGAATCATTTGTTAAGCTCTTCCAATTTTTGAGTTTGATCGTAAAGAACAAGAGCATCAATGACTTCATCCATTTTCCCAGCCAAAATCGTATCTAATTTTTGAAGGGTCAAACCAATACGGTGATCCGTTACACGGTTTTGTGGGAAGTTGTAAGTACGGATACGTTCTGAACGGTCCCCTGTACCAACAGTAGATTTACGCTCAGCATCTTGTTCATCTTGAGCGATTTGTGCAAAGTGGTCCGCAACACGCGCACGGATAATCTTCATGGCTTTATCACGGTTCTTCTGTTGCGTACGTTCTTCTTGCATCTCTACTTTGATTCCAGTAGGAATGTGAACCATACGAACCGCAGTCGCAACCTTATTGACGTTCTGACCACCAGCACCAGATGCGTGATAGATATCGACACGAAGGTCCTTAGGATCAATTTCGTACTCTACTTCTTCAACTTCTGGCATAACCAAAACAGTTGCTGTCGAGGTATGAACACGACCTTGGCTCTCAGTCACAGGCACACGTTGTACACGGTGTGCTCCTGATTCATATTTGAGTTTTGAGTAGACTGATTGTCCTGAAACCATGGCAACCACTTCTTTGATACCACCAACACCATTGTAAGATGCTTCCATAACCTCAAAGCGCCAACCTTGTGTTTCTGCGTATTTTTGGTACATAGCTAAAAGGTCACCTGCAAACAAGGCAGCTTCATCACCACCTGCGGCTCCACGGATTTCGAGGATGATATTCTTGTCATCATTAGGGTCTTTTGGCAAGAGAAGAATTTTCAAGCGTTCTTCATACTCTTCTTTAGCGGCTTTGGATTCTTTGAGTTCTTCCTTAGCCATTTCTTCCAAATCAGGGTCACCGCTTGCTTCCTTAATCATCTCTTCAGCATCTGAGATACTTTGAATAACTTGCTTGTACTCACGGTAAGCTGTCACCGTTTCACGAGTATTTGCCTCTTCACGTGACAACTCCATGAAGCGTTTAGTGTCTGAAACGACTTCAGGGTCACTAAGCAATTCACCCAATTCCTCATAACGGTCTTCAACCGCTTGTAACTGATCATAAATGTTCATTTGTTATCTTTACTCCTTATATAACTAATAGTCGTTTTTAGGCCTTATTCAAAGGGATTATGTTTTCTTGAGGTGGATTAAACCAGTGCTTTCGGCAAACGGAGATATAACTCTCGTGTCCTCCAATTTGAACTTGTGCTCCCTCATAAACTGGCTTCCCATCCTCCATACGAAGGACCATGGTTGCTTTTCTCGAGCAATAATGACAAATGGTCTTAATCTCATCAATCTTATCAGACAAAAGCAAGAGATATTTAGAACCTTCAAAGAGATTGTTCTGAAAATCATTTTTGAGACCAAAAGCCATCACTGGGATATCTAACTCATCAACAATTCGTGCCAAATCATAGACATTCGCACGGGTCAAAAACTGAGCCTCATCAACTAAAACACAGTAAGGTCGTGGATCCATATTAGCAATGTAACCAAAAATATCCGTATCATCACCAATAGGATAGGCCTTCCGTTTCATGCCAATACGACTAGAGATATAGCCGACCCCATCTCGATTATCCAAACGACTGGTCAACAATACTACTGGTTTTCCTTGTTCTTCGTAATTATAGGCAACCTTAAGAATCTCAATGGATTTCCCAGAATTCATGGTGCCGTAGCGAAAATAAAGTTGTGCCAAACCAGTCTCCTCTAAAATATGTATTGTACTTATTTTATCATAATTCCAAGCGTAAAAGGGAGGGAGACTGAACAATTTTTGAAAAAAGTTCGCCTCTCTCCCCTATTTTTATGATAGGTTTGACTGATGTTCCAAATGGCTCAATTTTATCACCTTTATAAAGTTTTACCAGTCTATTTACTTCTTATGAATAGGCTTTAGCCAATTTTTCAAGGAGTTCTTCTTTCTCCTCATCACTAGCAAATGAAGCTTCGATTGCCGTCTTATTATGAGCATAAAAGTCTTGAACTGAGCTATCAAAATGCTTGTGATAGAGTTCGTACTCTTTGGTCAGGTTTGTATCAGAAACGGTACGATTGTCCGTATTAATAGTAATATTAGCCCCTGCCGCTTTCATTTTTAGATAAGGAAAATCAGTAACTGTAACAGCTGCCTTGGTCTGGAGATTACTTGTTAAACATAACTCTCCTGTGACACCATTTTTGACAAACTCTTCCAAAAGCTCGGGTTCTTGAGCCAAAATCGTTGCATGGCCATTACGCTTAATTCCCATGGCAATCGACTCAGCCAAAAAGGCAGGGCAACCACACTCACCAGCATGAAAAGTCATCGGACGGTTGTAACTTTGGACTTGTTCAATCAAAGGTTTAATCGCTTTAGGTCCATAATGATGTTCATCTCCAGCAAAATCAAAACCAACAAAGTCACTATTTTCAACTTCATTTGCTTCATCAAGAATACGAGCCGTTAATTCTTGATCTGATTGGCGCATGCCACAAACTAGGGCCTTGGCTACAATACCAAATTCTTCTTGAGCTTGACGTAAGCCTTGACAAACAGCATCAATGGTCTCAGCGACAGTCAATCCCTTATCCATTGACAATTCTGGAGCAAAACGCACTTCAATATAGATGACATTTTCAAGAGCAGCCTGTTTTGCGACATCATAAGCCGCAATAGTCAAGGCTTCCTTTGTTTGAAGCAAAGGACGAATATAATCAAAAGCCTCAAGATAATCTAGGAGACTCTCACAGGTAGCCGGTGCTGTCACATGATGTTTGAGCTCCGCATCGTCCTCAGGTAACTCAATCTGTGCCAAGTCAGCTAGGTGACGAATGGTTTCCAATGATAGAGAACCATCCAAATGGCAGTGTAGTTCTGTTTTAGCCAACTTATGAAAATCAATAGCAGTCATTCTTTTCTTCCTCTCTAAACAATATGTTTTTTTATCAGATAAAAATTAATTTTTACTATCTTATCATTCTTATGGAAAAAGTCAAGGTGCCGCTCCTAATAGGACGTAGTAGATTCTTGAAATGCCATTAGCATTTTGTTAGGATGTAACTATCAAGAATACAAGGAGAAACTTTATGTCTGACTATATTTTACCAGAAGTTTGGGAAAACCCAACCTCTATGGGAGGTGCCTGGGGTGGCCTCAATCAACCTACAGCTGGTGCACGTTTTGAACAAACTTTACCTAAAGGTGACCAACCTTTCCAACTCTATACTCTTCCGACACCAAATGGTATCAAGGCAACTATCATGCTGGAAGAATTGAAAGAACTTGGTGTAACTCAAGCAGGTTATGACGCTTATCGTATTAAGATTGGTGACGGTGATCAATTCGGCTCAGACTTTGTTTCAATCAATCCAAACTCAAAGATTCCAGCCATGATGGATTACTCTGAAGACCAACCAGTTCGTGTCTTCGAATCAGCTAACATCCTCCTTTACTTGGCTGAAAAATTCGGCAAACTCATTCCAACTGATCACGCAAAACGTACGGAAGTTCTCAACTGGCTCTTTTGGCAAACAGGTGCTGCTCCTTTTCTAGGTGGTGGCTTTGGTCACTTCTTCCACTATGCACCTGAAAAAATCGAATATGCCATCAACCGTTTTGCCATGGAAGCCAAACGCCAACTTGATTTGCTTGATAAAGAATTAGCAACCAAACCTTATATTGCTGGCGATGAATATACTATCGCTGATATCGCTATCTGGTCTTGGTATGGCCGTCTTGCTCAAGATAAGATTTGGGATAAGGCTGGTATTTTCCTTGATGTTAAAGAATACAAGCATCTTCAAGCTTGGACTGAAAAAATTGCCGACCGTCCAGCAGTTAAACGAGGACTTGAAGTCGACTATAAAGAGATCTAATTTTTATAACGGTTTGCCTAGGCTAACCGTTTTTCTATTGTTTCATGATATAATAGAAGCAAAATCACAAGGAGACATTCATGACTGTATTTCAAGCTATTTTAGAAAAAATCAAAGCCTACGACACTATTATTATCCACCGCCACCAAAGACCTGACCCAGATGCCATTGGTAGTCAGGTAGGACTGAAGGAAATTTTAAAAACAAACTTTCCAGATAAAAAGGTTCTTGCGACAGGTGTCAATGAACCTACCTTATCTTGGATTGCTGAGATGGACGAGGTAGCTGATCAAGACTATGAAGGGGCACTTGTTATTGTTACCGATACTGCCAACACCCCTCGTATCGACGACGATCGTTATGATAAAGGTGACTTCCTTATCAAAATTGACCATCATCCTAACGATGATGCCTACGGTGACCTTCTACTTGTTGATACGACTGCTTCAAGCGCCAGCGAAATTGTGACAGACTGGGCCCTCAGCCTTGGCCTTTCCTTGTCAGATGCTGCTGCGCGTGTTCTCTACAATGGTATTGTTGGCGATACAGGTCGCTTCCTCTTTCCATCTACTACTCCTAAAACACTTCAAATCGCGGCTAAACTTCGTGAATACGACTTTGATTTTGCAGCAATGGCTCGTCGTATGGACAGTTTTCCTTTCAAAATTGCTAAACTACAAGGTTATGTTTTCGATAATCTAGAAGTCGATGAAAATGGTGCAGCTCGAGTTGTCTTGACACGAAAGATTTTGGATGAATTCAATGTCACTGATGCTGAAAGTTCTGCCATTGTTGGAACTCCAGGCCGTATTGATTGTGTCGAATCTTGGGCTATTTTCGTAGAGCAGCCTGAAGGACATTACCGTGTCCGTCTACGTAGTAAAAGCATTGTCATCAACGAGATTGCCAAACGCCATGATGGTGGCGGCCACCCACTAGCTAGTGGGGCAAATTCCTACAGCTTAGAAGAAAACGAACAAATCTATCAAGAAATCAAGGATACAGTTGCCCATGCAACTCACTAATCGTCGTGTACGTCTCATGGGAACTGTGATTGACGTCTCTATCTATCATAAAGAACCAGAACCCCTGCTAGACCAAGTTGAAGCACTTCTACATACCTACAATAAGCGCTTCTCAGCCAATGACGACAGTTCCGAACTCATGAAAATTAACAAGGCAGCAGGCTTACATCCAGTGACAGTTCACCCAGAGCTTTTTGAACTTATTTCTCTTGGAAAATGGCATAGCTGCCAACCTGGAAGTCACCTTAATATTGCTATCGGGCCTCTCATTCAGACTTGGCGCATTGGTTTTTCTGATGCTAAGCTGCCTCTTCCTGAAGAAATTCGTCCGCTCCTAGATATCATCAATCCCAACGCCATTCTTCTATCCGAGGAAAATCAAAGTGTTTTTCTCAAAGAAAAAGGGATGAAAATTGATCTTGGTGCTCTGGCAAAGGGATATATTGCAGATCGTATTGCAGATTTTCTTAAAGCTAAAAAAGTAACCAGCGCCCTAATCAATCTCGGAGGTAATGTCCTAACCTTTGGACCAGCTCTCCATAATCCTGACCAAAAATGGCGCATTGGTATTCAAAATCCTAAGGAGACAAGAAACACAAATCTTATGGTGCTTGCTATAAGAGACCAGTCTGTTGTCACTTCGGGAATCTATGAACGTACTTTTGAGATAGATGGCAAAACCTACCATCATATTTTTGATAGCCAAACTGGTTATCCAGTCTCCAGTGACCTAGCCAGCCTTACCATTATTTCATCCCTCTCAGTGGACGGTGAAATTTGGACAACCCGCTTATTTGGCTCTAGTCTCGAACACATATTCCAAGAAGTTAGTTCACAAGCTGAGCTTGAAGCAATCATCGTTGATAAAGACAATCACTGCTTTCAGACAGGTGGCATTTACAAAATGCGAATTTCCTAAAAAATAGTAAAAAAGACTTGTCAAGTAGACCACCTTTTGATAAACTAAAATAGTTAAAAAAAACTATGGTGCGGAAAGTACCATGGCAGAAAGGAAATATTTTAACATGAAAAAAGATATCCATCCAGATTACCGTCAAGTAGTATTCATGGACACAACTACTGGTTACCAATTCCTTAGCGGTTCAACTAAACACTCAAACGAAACAGTTGAATTCGAAGGTGAAACTTACCCACTTATCCGTGTAGAAATTTCATCAGATTCACACCCATTCTACACTGGCCGTCAAAAATTCACACAAGCAGACGGACGCGTGGATCGTTTCAACAAAAAATACGGTCTCAAATAAGCAACATCTTGTTGTTAAGCCATTCCAATTGGAATGGTTTTTTTGTATTCTCTTGGCTATAATCTCTCCTACTCCCCTCCTTTAAAATAAAAAAACAGCTTCCATATGTAAACCGTTTAATCCTATTAACCTGCTTTACCAATAGCCAAAGCCCAGATAAAGAAGAGGGCAAATCCGAACAAGAAAATCAAACCTGCAATAGCAAGTCCTTTCAACCAAGTTGGAAGGTCTCTCTTTGCTTTTGTAACAAGTACATAATTCAAAAGCGCGAAGAAAGGTGTTGTAAGGAATGAACCAATCATGGCAAAACGAAGCATTATTGCTACTTGACCTTGGAAGAAGAAAATAATGATGAGACCAAGAATAGCTGTCAATGTCATCCAAACATTCAATGGTGTTTGATTTTTTTCTTTTTGGTTAAACAAAAGACGAAGAGAAATCTCGTTAACACGTGAATAACCATCGATAACAGTAATCACAGTACCAAAGATACACAAGAAAGCGATAAAGGTAATCAAATAGTGTGACCACTCACCAAGTACTGAGGCATACATACCAACAAACTGAGCAATATACTTAGCTGATGCTGCTTCTACTGGTTTACCAGTTGGATACTGGATAAGAGCACCGAGTGCTACAAAGAATACTGCAAGAATAGCTGTTCCGATGAAACCAACGTTAAAGTCAAAGAGGGCATCATCAGTGTTAAAATCAACCGTTTTCTTTTTCTCTGCTGACCAAAGTGAGTTAATGGCTGAAATTTCAATTGGAGCTGGCATCCATCCAAGAAGTGAAACGATAAATGGAAGGGCTGCTAACTGCCATGGTGTTTTTTCAACGAAGTCAGCACTATACTCTGGGTGTTTGATTGCTGCAATAATAACTGCTGCTACTGTTGCGATAGTCAAGGCTGACATGATCCATTTAGCCATGCCATCAAGAAGTTTGTAACCACCAAAGAGTAACATACCCCAAATGATTGCAACCAAAATGATTGACCATGTGGTAATACTCAAACCAAGCATTGGAAAGGCACTAGCAATGATAGCTGAACAAAGAATAGAAACTCCCGCAGTATTAACCAAGGCTGAGAAGACATTCAAAATGAAGAATACCCAAAGATAGAATTTACCTTTCTCAGCATAACCTTCAACAAGGGTTTTACCTGTATCTGCGGTATACTCAGCACCAAAACGGAAGAATGGGTATTTGAAGAGGTTAGCTAGAATAACCAAGCCTAACAAGGCCCATCCCATAAGAACCACCAGCTTGGGTTGATGAAACGATATGGGAACCACCTACGGCCGCTGAAGCCATAAGGATACCAGGTCCCATTGCTTTTATTTTACTACGCCAGGTAGACTGACTAGTTACACTTGTTTGTGACATAAGAGAATCTCCTAAAACAAATTTTCAGAATAATCTGAATTGATGTTTACCATTTTACACAATTGTTGGAATAATTTCAATAGTGTTTCACATATTTTCTGAAAAATAGAAAAAAGCCATCCAAACGGATAGCTCTTTTACTATTTAGAAAGTCCCGTAAAGAAATCTACGATAGCTTGCCAAATTTGTGCAAAGATATTTTTGCTGTTCTCAACTGCTTTGTTGGCATTAAAGTTTAGGTTGATTCCAGAGAAGGTATTACCAGCTTTGGAAACGATAGAATCTTTAAGTGATCTCAAGCTTGACTTAAAGCTAGCACTGTCAATGATTGAAGACTTAGATAAATTCATAGCAAAATTCACCAGAAGGTTAATTTGCGTATCAGAAAGATCCAAGTTGTAATTATTGATTGTCTGCTGAACAATCGTTTTAGCTTGGTCTTCAGTCAACTTATCCCCTTTATCAGCAACTGCTGACTTAATATCAGTCATAGCTACATTAAGCTTGTCTGCATCATAGTCACTCTTGCCTGAATTTTCCTCATTAATTTGAGAAAGGGTTTTAAGTTCCTCTTGTGCAAGCTCTTTGCTTTCATCTGAGACCTTAGCCCCATTTTGCTCAAGGGAATAGTAAATACCAGCCAAGGCACTTTCTCCAGTAACTGCGATTGGTGCTGCTACGGTAATCTTAGCATGTTCGATACCAAGTGTCGTTGCAGCATTACGGTACATATCTGGAGTGATTTTCGTGATATTTTGCGGTGTCACAATCTCTACACTCAAGGTTTCCTTAGCACCTAGCTTAGCAATCTTAACTGAAGAATATAGCTGAAGACTAGAATCGTCAGCAACGTTCATGATATTCGCATATGCAGATGTCGTCAAGGTCTTGACATTAGTATCCTTACTACTGTCATACCCTAACAAATTCAAGGTTTCATTACGCTGCTCTTCCGACAATGAATAACCCATCACATAGTCTGGTTGAACATAAGATTCATCAATAACCTTTTGGACTTGTGATGATGTTGCTGCTTGAGCAACCGAGGTGAAGGCTGTTACTGAAGCCAATAAAGCCATCCCAGTAACAAGAAGTTTTTTCAATTTCATGTGTGTTTCCTTTCGAAAATAGAATATTATTCCATAATCTCCTAAAGGACGACTGGCTATGAGTCCAATCGTGAATTTATTATACCATGACTTAAAAAATTAAGGTCAAAAAAACTACTCGTGTAACTCCAAGGGAAGACCATCTGGATCAGCAAAGAAAGTCATCTTTTCACCGGTAAAAGTATCCTTGCGAATAGGTTGGCAGGAAATTCCCTTTGCTTCTAAACTCTTGACAACCTCTTCAATATTAGTCACTCTGAAAGCTAAATGCCGTAAGCCGCAGGCCTCAGGATAAGACGGACGTTTAGGTGGCTCCACATAGTTCGGATCACTGGTCTTATTGCCAAAGATTTCAAGTTCTATATCCCCACAACGTAGGTCTAACTTATAATCATGACGTTCTGGACGGTGATTTTCCCGAATAATCTCAAAACCAAGTTTATCGACATAAAAATCTCGAGACAACTCATAATCAGAAACAATAATAGCAACATGGTGCACTGTATTAAAAAACATATTTTCCTCCATAGAAAAAGGCCCTAAGGCCCCTTTCTTAACTTTGAAATTGATTGTATGACTTATTAAAGGCCTCAATAATATCTGAACTTGCCTTGTCAAAATCTACCTGTGATTTCAATTCACCTTTGACGATTGTACGCTGAGTTGCTTCAGCATCCGTACAAGTTACCAAAGTAACTTCAGACTTGCCTGGTGTATCATCAACCACTGCTACTTCAGTTGGTTGAACAACCTTGACCTCACTAATGACATAAGTATAGACCTTATTCTTATCCGTAAGATAAATTTTCATGCCTTCCTTAGCCTTATCTAGTGGTGAAAATAGCATGTCAGATGCACCAGCAATACCAAAGACGTGGTGACTAGCTAGTGAATAGTTGTTTTCACCACCCATGACTTGGTCTTCTTTCATAGTTCCTGCACCGTAAGTCAACTCTGTGTTGCCAAGTCCTTTGAAAATAGGAAGATTGATACCCACCTCTGGAATGGCAATACCCCCAACAACTGGAAGTTCTTGAGCATCCATCTGTGCTTGTAAGACAGACTCTGTGCTAATTGATTTAACGGTATCAAAGTCAAAGCTCGTCTTAGCTTCCTTGTTTTTCTCAATAGTCTTTTTAGAAACCTTGCTCACTTGATACTTATTGGTATTCCAAGCAATTACTGTGTTTCGAATAGACTTATTGAAAATCAAGGCTAAACCAACAACCAAGAGAACAACAATCAACACCCAGCGAAGAATATCCAGCCACTTACGGCGTTTTTTTGTTGCTTTATTTTTCTTATCTTTGCTCATTAGTTGTCACCACTTTCTTGGTCTTCGGAAGCTTGTTCAACTTCTTCTGGCTCAACTAAAGCAAAGGTTACAATACGAGCAGAGTCATCCAAACGCATGACCTTAACACCTTGAGTGGCACGACCAGTTTGAGAGATATTAGCAACGGCAGTACGGATGATAACACCTGTATCTGTGATGACCATGATATCCTCATCACCAGACACTGTGACAATACCTGCTAGGTTACCATTCTTCTCTGTGATATTAGCAGTCTTGATACCTTTACCACCACGTCCCTTCGTTGGGTATTCAGTAGCTGAGGTACGCTTACCGTAACCTTTTTCAGTGATAATCAAGACTTCTTGGTCTTCTGTAATGGCAGCTGCACCAACAACTTGGTCACCATCACGAAGAGTTACCCCTTTAACACCGGCAGCCATACGGCTCATGCTTCGAATAGTGTCCTCTTTGAAGCGTACACTGTAACCAAATTTGGTACCAATGACAATTTCTTCATTACCAGTAGTCAAGAAGACATTGATTAGCTCGTCACCTTCTCTCAATTTCAAGGCAATCAAACCGTTTTGACGGATGTTCTTAAATTCTGCTTCTTTGGTACGTTTAACCAGACCTTGGCGAGTTACAAAGACAAGGTGATTATTTTCAGAAGCTTCATCGCTCTTAGCGTTAATGACTGTTTGAATGGTTTCACCTTCGTCCAACTTCAAGAGATTGACAATAGGTAAGCCTTTAGCTGTACGACCATACTCAGGGATTTCATACCCTTTGAGACGGTATACACGTCCCTTATTGGTCATGAAGTAAAGGTGATCATGAGTGCTTGTTGAGACAATATCTCGAACAAAGTCATCATCGTTAACACCAGTACCTTGAACACCACGTCCTCCACGTTTTTGTGAACGGAACTCGTCTTGGGCTAAACGTTTAATATACCCTTTATTTGAGAGAGTGATAACAACATCTTCTTCCTCGATGAGGTCCTCATCTTCAAGAGAAATAACTTCTCCGACCATAAGCTCTGTGCGGCGAGCATCTGCAAATTTACGCTTGCTTTCGTCCAATTCTTCCTTGATGATAGCAATGACACGTTCTGGTTTTGCCAAAATATCAGCTAAATCAGCAATCAGAGCCAAAAGATCATTGTACTCATTTTGAATCTTATCACGTTCCAAACCTGTCAAACGACGCAAACGCATATCAAGAATAGCTTGACTTTGACGTTCCGTGAGTTCGAAGCGAGCCATCAACTCAGCTTGAGCCTCAGCATCAGTTTGACTGTTACGGATAATCGTAATCACTTCATCCAAATGATCAAGGGCAATCAACAAACCTTCTAAAATGTGGGCACGTGCTTCAGCCTTGTCTTTATCAAACTGTGTACGACGAACCACAACTTCTTGTTGGTGAGCAATATAGTCAGCCAAGATTTGACGCAAAGAAAGGATTTTAGGAACACCCTTTTCAATGGCCAACATGTTGAAGCTGAAGTTAGTCTGAAGTTGCGTTAATTTGAACAAATTGTTCAGAATAACATTGGCAGAAGCGTCACGACGCACTTCAATGACAAAGCGTACGCCTTCACGAGAAGACTCGTCACGGACTGCTGTAATCCCCTCAATACGTTTTTCTTGTGCTAAACGAACGATATGTTCATGAACCTTGGTCTTATTGACCATATAAGGAAACTCAGTGACGACAATACGCTCACGACCTGATTTAGTTGTTTCAATTTCAGTACGCGAACGAAGGACAATAGAGCCCTTACCAGTTTCATAAGCACGGTGAATACCAGATTTACCCATGACCAAACCACCAGTTGGAAAGTCTGGTCCAGGAAGAACTTCCATAAGTTCACGTGTTGTGACTTCAGGATTATCCATCATCAATTTGACAGCATCAATTGTTTCAGCCAAATTGTGTGGTGGGATATTAGTCGCCATACCAACGGCAATCCCTGTCGCACCATTGACAAGAAGGTTTGGAATACGTGACGGAAGAACGATTGGCTCACGTTCCGATCCATCGTAGTTATCTTGAAAATCAACGGTATTCTTATTGAGATCACGAAGCATTTCCAAGGCGATTTTAGACATACGCGCCTCAGTATAACGCTGAGCGGCAGCCCCATCACCATCCATAGAACCAAAGTTCCCGTGACCGTCAACCAACATGTAACGGTAGCTCCACCATTGCGCCATACGAACCATGGCTTCATAGATAGATGAGTCTCCGTGTGGGTGATATTTACCCATGACATCCCCGGTAATACGGGCAGATTTTTTATGTGGCTTATCAGGTGTCACCCCAAGCTCATTCATTCCATATAGAATACGACGTTGTACAGGTTTTAAACCGTCACGAACATCTGGAAGAGCACGAGACACGATAACACTCATGGCATAATCGATAAAGCTCGTCTTCATCTCAGACGTCAAATTAACGTCAATTAAATTATTATCTTGCACTCTAAAAATGCCTCTTTTCTTTCATTCAAATCATTCCAAACTCTAATAAAAGAGTATAGAAAATTTCTATAATATTATACCATAAAACGCTTTATTTTTCAGTTGTGTAAACGCTTTCATCTATTATTTCCTTATTATTTCGTGACATCCATCACTTAAAGTGGTAGAATAAGCAGTGTATGGGGTAACCCAATTAAAAAATAAGGAGATGTTTAGACCCATGACTGCAACTAAACAACACAAAAAAGTCATCCTCGTTGGTGACGGTGCCGTAGGTTCATCTTACGCTTTCGCACTTGTAAACCAAGGTATCGCTCAAGAACTTGGTATCATCGAAATTCCACAATTGTTCGAAAAAGCTGTTGGTGATGCGCTTGACCTTAGCCACGCGCTTGCTTTCACTTCACCTAAAAAAATCTACGCAGCTAAATACGAAGACTGTGCGGATGCTGACCTTGTAGTTATCACTGCTGGTGCTCCACAAAAACCAGGTGAAACTCGTCTTGATCTTGTTGGTAAAAACCTTGCTATCAACAAATCTATCGTTACTCAAGTTGTTGAATCAGGCTTCAAAGGAATCTTCCTTGTAGCAGCTAACCCAGTTGACGTATTGACTTACTCAACATGGAAATTCTCAGGATTCCCTAAAGAACGCGTTATCGGTTCAGGTACTTCACTTGACTCAGCTCGTTTCCGTCAAGCACTTGCTGAGAAACTTGACGTTGATGCTCGTTCAGTTCACGCCTACATCATGGGTGAACACGGTGACTCAGAATTTGCCGTTTGGTCACACGCTAACATCGCCGGTGTAAACCTTGAAGAATTCCTTAAAGACACTCAAAATGTTCAAGAATCTGAATTGGTTGAATTGTTCGAAGGTGTTCGTGATGCCGCTTACACAATCATCAACAAAAAAGGTGCTACTTACTATGGTATCGCCGTTGCCCTTGCTCGTATCACTAAAGCTATTCTTGACGATGAAAATGCAGTACTTCCATTGTCTGTATTCCAAGAAGGTCAATATGGTGTAAGCAACGTCTTTATCGGTCAACCTGCTATCGTAGGTGCACATGGTATCGTACGTCCAGTTAACATCCCATTGAACGATGCGGAACAACAAAAAATGAAAGCTTCTGCTGACGAATTGCAAGCTATCATTGATGAAGCATGGAAAAACCCTGACTTCCAAGAAGCTTCAAAAAACTAATCTAACATTAGTTAAATAAAAGTCTCCAGTAGGAGGCTTTTTTCGTATTAAAAAAAAAACAGCTAATTCGACTGAATTAGCTGTTTAAGATTATTTAGCTGAGATAGCTGCTTTAGCAATATAGCTAAGCGGTTGGTTAAAGTGTGGCAAGAAGAACAAATCAAGCAATTGAAGACGGTCAATAGTTACACCTTCTTGGATAGCCAATGAGAACATGTGGATTCCCATAGAGATGTCCATACGTGATACCATTTGAGCACCAAGAACTTTGCGTGTGTCTTTGTCATAGACGATTTTGATTGTAACGTCTTCATTTTCATCTTCCATAAAGGCGGCTTTTTGAAGATCTGTTGAAGATACTACTGCTGGATTGAAACCAAAGCGTTTTGCTTTTTCTTCTGTCAAACCAGTTGATACCATGTTCAAACCATAGATTGAGATACCATTTGATCCTTGAACACCGTTTGATTCAACATCGCCACCACCGGCATTATGACCACCGACAATACCTGAACGAACAGCGTTTGAAGCCAAGGCAATGTAGTTCACATCATCGAGGGCATTATCATAAACGGTAGCACAGTCACCAACTGCATATACATCTTTGATTGATGTTTCTTGTTTCTTATTAACAAGGTAAGCGCCATTACGGAATGTTTCCAATTTACCAGCACCAAGAGCTGTGTTAGGACGGAAACCAACAGCAAGAACAACCATGTCGACATCGTAAGCATTTTTATCTGTAACGATGCGTTCTACCTTAGTTTCACCTTCTACTGCTTTAACAGTTTCACCAAATGCCAATTTAATACCGTGGCTTTCCATATTTTTAGCCATAAGGTCAGTCAAGTCATGGTCGTAATAACCTGCCAAACATGTATCAACAACGTCGATAAGGATAACTTCTTTTCCATGACGTTGGAAAGCTTCAGCCAATTCAACACCAATGTAACCAGCACCTACAACCGCTACACGTTTGATATCTTGAGATTTGTCGTTCAATTTATCAATAACTTCTTGAGCGTTTTGGAAAAGTTTAACGAATTGAAGGTTTTCAAGCGTAGCTTCGAAAGTACGGCTACCTTCTTTAATTTCAGCACCTTCGATTGGAGGCAAGATTGGTTGAGAACCTGTAGCCAAAATCAATTTGTCATATGATTCAACATGCTCTTTACCATCTACGAGGGCTGTAACAGTTTTACCATCAAAGTCAATAGACTCAACTGGTGAGTTCATATAAACTTTAGCGCCCTTGCTTTCAAGTCCTTCTTTGTTGGCATAGAAAAGACCATCAGAACCTGAGATTTGATTACCGATCCAAAGGGCCATACCACAACCCAAGAATGAAATGTTAGAGTTTTGGTCGAAAACAACTACTTCATTTTGGTCTCCGTAATTATCGAGAATAGTATTAATACTAAAAGTACCAGCGTGGTTAGCACCAACAACTACGATTTTTGACATAAGTTTGTCCAACTTTCTTTTGATAATAGTTTACTATTTTATTCTACCATAATCAGAAAACGGTTACACCTTTTATGCTCAGACTTTGTTACTTTTTGAACAAATTAAATTTGTATGCTCAAAACCCAAATAGGTCACGACAAAATCTGTAGAAAAACACTTTATGATGATGACGACCTTCCTCTACACCATCTCCGTCTTATCAAATCTTAGTAAGTCTACTCGGCTCTTTAACATAAAAAAAGAGTGAGCAAGTCTCTCTTTAGAGAATTCCAACACTCTTTTATCACTATACTAACTCATTAAAATCCCAAACATCTGTCCAACCTTCATAAAATTCGGGTTCGTGACATACCATGAGGACACTACCTTTAAAGGCCTGAAGGGCACGCTTCAATTCATCCTTAGCGTCAACATCCAAGTGGTTGGTCGGTTCGTCCAGAACAAGGACATTATTTTCACGATTCATAAGGAGACAGAAACGAACCTTAGCCTGTTCTCCACCTGAAAGCACCTGAATTTGACTTTCAATATGCTTAGAGGTTAATCCGCATTTAGCTAGAGCTGCACGAACCTCAGCTTGATTTAGAGCTGGGAAAGCGTCCCAAACCGCTTCAAGAGGTGTCTGACGTGAGCCTTCTGCTTCTTGTTCAAAATAACCTAGATCAATAAAATCACCTGTTTCAACTTCTCCTTCGAGTGGTTGAATAATACCAAGCAGGCTCTTAAGCAAAGTGGTCTTACCAATACCATTGGCACCGACAATAGCTACCTTTTGATTACGTTCGAATGTAAGCTTCAATGGAGACTTGGTCAACGGACGGTCGTAACCAATAACGAGATCTTTGGTTTGGAAAATAAAGCGTCCAGGTGTACGACTTTCCTTGAAATGGAATTCTGGTTTTGGCTTCTCTGCCTGTAACTCGATAATTTCCATCTTATCCAATTTCTTTTGACGAGACATGGCCATATTTCGAGTAGCTACACGCGCCTTGTTACGGTTAACAAAATCTTGAAGGTCTGCAATTTCCTTTTGCTGACGTTCATAGGCTGCTTCCAATTGAGCTTTCTTCATTGCATAGACAGATTGGAAATTGTCATAATCACCTGCATAGCGAACCAGATCTTGATTTTCAACATGGTAGACAATGTTAATCACATCGTTTAAGAACGGAATATCGTGCGAAATGAGAACAAAAGCATTCTCATACTCTTGGAGATAGCGTTTAAGCCAGGCGATGTGTTCAGCATCCAAATAGTTGGTTGGCTCATCAAGAAGCAAGATATCTGGTTTTTCAAGCAATAACTTAGCCAAGAGAATCTTGGTACGTTGACCACCTGAAAGGTCCGTTACATCTGTATCCATACCAAAATCCATGACACCTAGTGCACGGGCAACCTCATCAATCTTAGCATCTAGTGTATAGAAATCACGCGTTTCCAAACGATCCTGAAGCTCACCTACTTCTTCCATCAGAGCATCAACGTCGGCTCCTTCGTCAGCCATAGACATGTAAATCTCGTTGATGCGTTCTTCAGTTTTAAAGAGCTCATCAAAAGCCGTACGAAGGACATCACGAACGGTCATCCCCTTTTCAAGAACAGCATGCTGATCCAAGTAACCCGCTGTAACGTACTTAGACCACTCTACCTTACCTTCATCTGGCTGCAATTTCCCAGTAACGATAGACATGAAGGTTGATTTCCCTTCACCGTTAGCACCGACAAGACCGATATGCTCACCTTTGAGCAAACGGAATGAGACATTTTCAAAAATTGCACGGTCACCAAATCCGTGACTAAGATTTTTGACTTCTAAAATAGACATAGCATATCTGGGCTAAAACAGTCTTCAGCCCTTTCCTTTCTTGACATTAACTCTACTATTTTACCATTTTTTAGTGAAAATTTGGACCTCTGCTTTTGGAAAATTAAAAAGAAAAAGCAAGACTAACCTGCTAAATCTTTAGTTTCTCTGTAAAATACGTTTGAAGACAGGATATAGGAGAGGGACCGCAATGATAGTCACTACTGATGTTCCAAAGGTCCCACCAATTTTAGTAAGTGCCAATACCATGGCTGCATTGAGTGGTAGAGCCGCAACGATACTATTAATAATCGTATACTTAATAAAATTCAAAATAATTTTGGTTACTGCAGCTATAACTCCAATGATTATGATATTAGCCATTTTGTCATTTGATTTTAGTAGCTTTTCAAAAACAAGATAGAGCACCAGACAGACTATTAAGGATTCTAAAATAGTAATCCAGACCTCAGCAGCATATCCATTAAAAATATCAAATAGTCCTAATCCTACTGTTGCTACAAGAGCACCTTTTTTTGAACCAAAAATCAAAACAGCAATCACAACTAGGGCATTTCCCAAATGGACAAATTGTGGTCCAAAAGGAATCCGAATAAACTGTACACTAACAATAATTAAGGCTGCATACAAACTCAATTCAACTAATTCACGAGTTTTATCATTTTTCATTTTTCTCCTCCAATAGCTCATTAATGCCATTAAATAAATAACCGATATGGGGCTCATAGCAGAGACCATATTTTAAAGGACGACCACTAGCTAGGGTTGAAGACAAGACCTGATCCATGAAATCTAAGGCAAGATTAGCTACTTTTAGTAAATTCAGATGATGAAAATAGCCTGATGCCAAGATAGCTGTTACAAGATCTCCACTGCCATAAAAGTGAGACTTATAGCTTTTCCTCATAAGATAAGTCGTTTTATTGGTCTCTTTATCAAAATAAGCCAGCCCAATTTTATCTGTCTTAAATGAGATACCTGTCAAAATAACTTTTCGAGGTCCAAGCTTGCTCAACTCTCTCAGAAGCTTTTCAATAGTGGCCTCATCATAGGAACCTACTTCTAGATAGGGAGAATCCGTTAACAAAGAGGCTTCTGTCAGATTGGGAATGATAGCATCTGCCTGCTGACAAAAATCTTTCATAGCTTCTACATATTCCATATCAAAACCTTGATAGAGACGACCATTGTCACCCATAATAGGGTCAACAAAGAGAGCTATCCGTTTATCACGAGCCAATTGACCTACAATTTTTAGTTCTTCTCTTGACTTAAAATAACCACTTACTAAGCCATCTACTGTAAAATCCAAGTGCTCCCACTGCTTATAGAATCCCTTCAGGTCATCCGTAAGATCCCGCATATAGATATTCTCAAACTCCCCTGTATGCGAAGATAAAAGAACTGTTGGTAAAGGAAGGACTTCAGTTTGACAGGCTGACATGATAGGGAGGCTACTAGTCAAAGCAACCTTACCCACCCCAACAAGGTCATTAGCAACAATCACTGTAGCCATCTATTTTTCGTCCCAAACTTTTTTAAACTGTTTAACAAATCCGGTATGGAAATAAATATAATAGGCCAAGCCCAAACCAATTATCGCAGCAATTACATCAAAAGGAATTTTCATAATAGCAACTGCTGGTGTTCCATAGATAAAGGCTCTTCCCAAACCATAACCAACTAAATCAATAATAGCCCCGAGCAAGAGACCAAGAGCAGCCCTAGATTTACTCAATTTACCTAAACGACCACCAACGACAAGTGCAATAGCAAGAACTTGAAGGCTATGGGTCACTAGAGTTACCCACATAGGAAGAGGGTAAAAGAGAAAATCTCCGATGAAGGAACCTATACCTGCAATAATCACTGCTTCTGTAGGTGGGAAAATTAAACCAACTAGGAAAATAACAATCCCATTAAAATAGAAATGACCACCCGGTACAGGGATGGATAAGAGACTAGAACTCAAAATAATCACAAGTGCCATGAAAAAAGCAGAGAGGGTTAAACGTTTTGCTGACATACCTAAAACTCCTTGATAAATAAATATAGTCTAAGTTTATGAAAATTCTGACGATTAAACAAGATAGTATTTTAGCTACTGTCCGGGTACAGATTTTAGACAACAAAAAACACCACACAAGTATGTGGTGATAAATCTTATTGAGCTTTCTTATCAAAATATTTTACAGGTGCCTTCTCAAGATTTTGGAGTGAAAGTTTAGCAGTCGCATTCGCTTCTGTACCGTAGTCTGAGAAATCAATAACCAAATCATGATCAAAGTCTTCAACGGCATAGTCAACAACGACTTCTTTGACTTCCTTAGGTGCAATCTTGGTCTTATTAGCCATCTTATCTCGGTCATCATCCTGAGAAAAGACCATTGTAGCAACCTTTACTTCTTCCTTTTCTTGTTTCACATCAAGGACAACTTTCATCAAAAGAGTGTAGGCATTCATTGTTTCTTTACTTGAGTTGCTAAGTTTATAGTGAACGCGTACAGCTTTTTGACCTTCAGGTGATTCGATTTTATTTGCAGAAAGAACTTGTACGCTAGCATCTTGTCCCGTAAATAGCATTTTGTTTTTATCGTAGGTCCAAGTAGGTTCCTTCTCAGGTGTGCAAGCTGACAAACCGATGATTGTTAAGCAAGCAAGAGCGAGAAGTCCTAAGATTTTCTTTAAAGTCATTCTTATAATCTCCTTAAACTTGTTTGAAAGGGGAATTTAGTTTTACCTTACAACCTTTTTATTATGTCAAAATCTAATAATCTTGTCAAATCCCCCTAGCTCACTTGCTCAGAGAAGATAAGTAGGGTACAATAATAAAAAATCTGTGAGGGGTCAGTTATGAGTGTTTACCAAGATATTGTCGCGTCTATTATTAAGGATATTAAAAATGGGAGCTTAGAAAAAGGAAGTAAGTTACCTTCTATCCGACAGCTTAGCCAGACCTATGTCTGTAGTAAGGATACGGCACAAAGAGCACTCCTGGACCTAAAATATCAGAACTATATTTATGCCGTTCCTAAAAGTGGCTATTATGTTCTCGAAGGGTATAACGAGACAGACGATAAAGCCCTCCTCAACCTTAACGACTACAATCAATTGGCCTACGAAGATTTTAAGCTTTGTCTCGATGAAAGTTTAGCAGGTCATCAGGACTACCTCTTTAACTATTACCATGAACAAGCTGGACTTAAAGAATTGGTAAAAGCCTTACAGAACCGACTTGCAGCTGACGATATTTACGTCAATTCAGATCAGATTGTCATTACATCAGGAAGCCAACAAGCCCTCTACATTCTGTCGCAAATAGATTTTGGTAATGGTGGATATAAAATTCTCATCGAGCAACCTACCTATCACCGCATGAACCAACTAATCAACCGCCAAAATTTACCTTATGAAACCATTACGCGTAATTTTGATGGTCTGGATTTTGATAAACTGGAAGAGCACTTTAAGTCTGGACAGATTAAGTTCTTTTATACAATTAGTCGTTACTCAAACCCTCTTGGACTAAGCTATACCGCTAAAGAAAAAGAAAAGCTGGCACAACTGGCCAGTCTGTACGATGTTTATATTATCGAGGACGACTATATGGGTGACTTTAGTGATAGTAAAAATCTACCAATTCACTACTATGACACTCAGAATCGAGTCATTTATATCAAATCATTTTCCATGGCCCTTTTTCCAGGTCTGCGCCTAGGTAGTGTCGTCTTACCACCTAATCTCAAAGCAACTTTCTTAGCCCATAAGGGACTCATTGATTATGATACCAACCTTATCATGCAAAGGGCTCTTTCAGTATATCTAGATAATGGCATGTTTCAAAAAAATATTAAGAAACTTCGGGACCTCTTTCAGCAAACTATGGAAAAAAGTCGAGAAAGCATTGAGAATGCCAAGATTTCTACTCCTTATCAGATTTCTCCTAGACATATTACCTGGCAGCTTCCTAAAGGACTCTCTCTAGAAAAATTCAAGGCAAAAAAACAGATTCGCTTTTTGGAATCCTCCTTTATCAGCCCTACTTCTGAAACCTATCTACAGATAGGCCATGGGAAAGAACTCAATTACTTTCTGAAACTCCTGAAAAAGACTGAGTAAAAATTGACTACACAAAAAGCCATCGCTGGATGGCTTTTTTCTTATTTTGTCTGTTCAAAGCGTAGATGTACGATTACCTTATCTCCATAACCGTTACGTTCCAAATCACGTTGCAAACGGTATGAAATATAATGTTCAGCAATATTGATAAATCCGGCTTCCATGAGACGATTTTCAACCAATGACTGAATCATGTTGATGGTTGGGCGTTCCACCTGAGCATCTTGAAGATCAAGCACTACTTTTTTAGTGACTTGAGCAAGGTTTTGGCGCCAAGTATCATCAAGAACATACACAGTCTGTGCTGCTTTTAAGATGGCTTGGTAGATTTTATCAGGATCAAATTCAGCAACTTGACCATTACGTTTAATAATTTGCATGGCTACCCTCTTTTCATGGCTTTTTCTTTTATTATGCAGAGAATTTACATATTTGTCAAGTGCGAATCCCTGAAAGAGCTATCCAGACTGCTTATTCCCAGAATTTAGAAATGTAAACTGGTTTGCCATCTTTATCAAAGGAAAGGGTTGCCGTGTAGGACTCTGACTTATGATGGCGCATATAATTAGCGATTCTCTTATCACCGTTTATCAGGTGAATGTCATAAGTCTGCCCGTCAGAGCTTACAAAGTGAGCACTGATACTAGCACTACTCGTTTTTGTCCCAACATGACTAATATCTATTTTTTCCACTTGACCATCAATGGTTTTAGCTATAGGGCCTCTATAGTCTTTGTAAATAGTGACGGTAGCCAAAACATCTTCAACTAAGACATAGGTCATTCCGAAAACGAACAGATAAACTATTGGGACGACAATGAAAGATAATTTACTTTTGCGGAACGTCTCTTTATGCCAAGCCCAAATATCCTGAGGTGACATTTTCTTAAACTTTTTCAAGTATCGATGAATAAATAACCAATAGGCTAGTACTAAAAATGTCAGTTGACCCAAGGGATAAGCAAAACTGGGTAAACCATCAATCAGAACATTGACTTTATCAGATTCAAAAGTGTAATGTCCTAATATCCCATCAAAAAACTCTAAAAACAAATTAACTCCTTTTTGTAATATAGTCTAGTCACTTAAAAATCCATCTTCTCAGATGGATTTTTAACTATTAACGTACTTCTGCTTCGACTTTCTCAGTAAGGGCTTTGGTGATTTTTTCCATGTATTTGGCAACTTCTTCATCTGTAAGGTTGTCATTTGGATTTTGGAAGGTAAGGCTATAAGCCATTGATTTCATACCAGTACCAAGTTTTTCACCTGCGTAAACGTCAAAGAGTTTAACAGCAACCAAGCGTTTGACTCCTGCAGAGTAGATAGCATCAAGAACTTCTTGATGTGTGATTTCTGCCTTAAGAAGAAGGGCGATATCACGTGATACTGCAGGGAATTTTGTGATTTCAACAAATGGTTGAGCCGGTTGCAAGGCTGCTTCTACAGCACTAAGGTTAATTTCAGCCACATAAGTTTCTGGAATACCGTAGTTTTTAGCAGTTTGTGGGTGAACTTGACCAAGGAATCCAATCGTTTGACCATCAAGGACAATAGCAGCTGTACGACCTGGGTGCATGCTTGCTAGATCTTTTGTCGGTACATAGTCAACTGAAACTTCAAGTTTATCAAAGAGAGCTTCAACAATCCCTTTGGCATAGAAGAAATCAACTGGTGTTGCTTTGGTTTGGAAGTCTTTTTCAGCTACAAGACCTGAAATAGCGAAGGCAAAGGTATTGATTTCATTTGGCAATTCCTCTTTTGGATTACCATTTTGTTCAAAGACCTTACCGATTTCGTAAATAGCAACGTTACTATTCTTACGGTTAACATTGTAAGCAACAGTATCAAGCATACCAGAGACCATGTTCTGACGGAGGGCTGAACGGTCAACAGTCATTGGCCACATCAACTCAGTCAAGTTAGTAGGTGTCACAGCAAATTCCACAGCTTTTTCAGGTGTTGTCAAAGCATATGAGATGATTTCAGTCAATCCAGCACCTTCAGCAATGGTACGAACCTTGCGACGAAGCGCTTGTGTTTCAGTCAATTCACCAGCTGTTCCTGCTGCCTCTGGAAGTGTCGTAGGCAATTTTTCATAGCCGTAGATACGTGCGATTTCCTCAACCAAGTCTGCTTGGATGCTGATATCCCAACGACGACGTGGTACAGAAACTGTAAATTTATCTGCATCACCTGTCAAACCGAAACCAAGTTTTGCAAAGACATCTTCAATATCCGCAAAAGTCAATTCTGTACCAAGGCGAACATTCACGTAGTCAAGGCTTGTAGAAACTTGAACTGGCTCTGTGTCAACAGATCCCGCTTGAACACGGCCTGCAAGCACCGTTCCATTTGCCAATTCTTGCAACATAGCTGCAGCAAAATCAAGTGCTTCAAGGACAGTATCGTTATTGATACCTTTTTCAAAACGTGATGATGATTCTGAACGAAGGTTGAGACGGCTACTTGTCTTACGAACTGATTTTCCATCAAAAACAGCAGCTTCGAGAACGACATTTTTAGAATTGTTGTCAATTTCAGTTGAAGCGCCACCCATAACACCTGCGAGAGCAACTGGTTTGTCAGCAACTGTAATAACAATATCTTCAGCAGTCAATTCACGTTCTTCACCATCGAGAGTGACTAATTTTTCCCCATCACGGGCATCACGGGCAACGATACGTGAATCTTCAAATTTATCCAAATCGAAGGCATGCATTGGTTGTCCAAAGTAAAGAAGAACATAGTTTGTCACATCAACCACGTTATTGATTGGACGGATACCAGCATTCATAAGAAGGTTTTGCAACCATTGTGGACTTGGTTGAACATTAACATTCTCAACCACACGACTAGCATAAGTAGCCACTTTATCACTTTCAATGGCTACTGAAATCTTATCAGAAGCTGGTTTGCTATCTTCAGTAACCGTTTTTTCTGGGAAGTGAACAGATTTTCCATAGATTGCAGCGACTTCATGTGCCACACCACGCATAGAAAGAGCATCCGCACGGTTAGGTGTGATTGACAATTCGATGATTTCATCATCAAGGTCAAGATATGGGAAGATGCTATCTCCAGGTACGGCATCTTCTGGCAAAATTTGGATACCATCCGCAAATTCCTTAGGAATAATGCTATCTGGAAGTCCAAGCTCTGCCAAAGAACAGATCATCCCGAGAGATTCCATGCCGCGAATCTTACCTTTTTTGATTTTGTAATTGTTTGCAATACGGGCACCAGGAATGGCAACAATTACCTTGATGCCAGCAGTGACATTTGGAGCACCACAAACAATTTGACGTGGACCTTCGGCATCTCCTGTATCTACTTGACACAAGTGCAAGTGTGTTTCAGGCACATCTTCACATGACAAGACATGACCAACAACCAATTTTGACAAGGCCTCAGCAGGTGTCTCAACACCTTCCACTTCAATACCTGTCGTCGACATTTTTTCAGCGAGTTCGGCAGTGGTAACATCCACATCAACCAACTCTTTTAACCATTTATAACTAACTAGCATAATTATGATATTAAGACCGTGTCCTTGCAAAGCAAGGACCAAAGTGACAAGATTTTAGGAAGTAGCCTGAAATCCTGATTTCAGTAGCGACTTATCTAAATCTCGAACTTTGAGGTCGTATTCAAATCCTTTCTGTAAAATTATCAGTTCAACTGATAAATGAGAGAAGAGTTCAAACCTCTACTTAAGCGGGTTCAAATCCTTTCTGTAATTTAGGAATATGTATATCTGATATAAGAGGAAGACGAACTAACACGTTTAATCGCCTTTTAAACTCCTCTCTATCAACTTAATAATAGGTTTATAGTTTTAATTTAAGCAACCAGTCGCGGTCAACTTTACCATCACCAACTGGAAAATCGTGTTCTGCGAATTTTTCGAAGCCATATTTATCGTAAAATATCTGTGCTTTGAAATTCCTTTCCCAAACACCCAACCAGGCCCAATCACAACCTAGATCACGAGCTTCTTGTAAGGCAAACTCAAAGAGTTGCTTACCCAAGCCCATGCCTTGGAAGGCCTGACTGATATAAATACGTTGAATTTGAAAGGCATTATCCAAGTGCTACTCTGTTTGAGCAGAACCTACATTAGTCTTTAGAAAACCTGCCTTTTCACCATCAACGAGAATGAAAAAGTAACGCGATTCTTCATGAGTGATTTCATCTAAGAGAACTTCCTCAGAAAGTGCGGTATCAAAGTAACCTTGCAACTGGTCTTCGGTATTATCATGAGCAAAAGTCTCTCTAAAGGTATCTTCGGAGATAACTTTTAATTCTGCTACTTCTTCCGGAAGAACCTTACGAATAACGACTGACATGACAACCTCCTAAACCTTATTTAAACTGTTCTGAGAAACGAACATCCCCTTGGTAGAAACCACGAATGTCGTTGATACCATAACGAAGCATGGCAATACGTTCTTGACCAAGACCAAAGGCGAAACCTGAATATTCTTCAGAATCGACACCAGACATCTCAAGCACTTGTGGGTGAACCATACCAGCACCCAGGATCTCAATCCAACCTGTCTTCTTACATACGTTACATCCTTTACCACCACACTTGAAGCATGACACGTCAACCTCAACTGAAGGCTCAGTGAATGGGAAGTAAGATGGACGCAAACGGATTTGACGTTCTGCACCAAACATTTTTTGGATAATCATTTCAAGCGTTCCCTTAAGATCACCCATTGAGATGTTTTTACCAACGACCAAACCTTCGATTTGGTGGAACTGGTGACTGTGAGTCGCATCATCTGTATCACGACGGAAAACACGTCCTGGTGAGATCATCTTAAGTGGACCTTTAGAAAAATCGTGTTTATCAAGTGTACGAGCTTGAACAGGACTTGTGTGTGTACGAAGCAAAATTTCTTCCGTAATGTAGAAGGTATCTTGCATGTCACGCGCTGGGTGGTCCTTAGGCAAGTTCATACGTTCAAAGTTATAGTAGTCAGTCTCAACTTCAAAACCATCAACGATTTGGAAGCCCATCCCCAAGAAAATGTCTTCGATTTCTTCAGCTGTTTGGCTAAGAATATGACGGTTTCCAAGTTTGACTTGGCGTCCAGGAAGGGTTACGTCAAGACTTTCAGAGTCAAGTTGGGCTTGAATTTTAGCGGCTTCAACAACTTTAGCTGCTTCGTCAAAAGCTTCAGTCAAAACGTCACGAACTTCGTTGACCATTTTACCAACTTTAGGGCGTTCTTCATTTGGAAGGTCTTTAAGTCCCTTCAAAAGATCTGTCAAAGATCCTTTTTTACCCAAAACTGCAACTCGCAATTCTTGTAATTCTTTAGAGTGTTCACCACGCATTTCAGCAAATTTAGCCTGCGTTGATGTTTTCAACTCTTGCAATTGTGTTTGTAAATCCATGAGATTCCTTTCTGATGTAACAATTTCGAATCGCAAACAAAAAACCACATGCCAAAACTCCAACCCGGAGCGTTGACACGCGGTACCATCCGTTTTTTATCTGGTTACCCAGACCTTGATTCGTCAGTCGTTTTCATGAGTGAATTCGCCGAACTTCCCTTGAGGAGGCTTCCAGTCCATGACCTCCAATCCCTGTCAATTTCCATAAGGTTACTAGTCTCTACGACTTCTATTCAATTACTATCAATTTTACCAAAAAAACAAAAAGCTTTCAAGAGCTGACAAAGAATCCTTTAGTTAATGCCAAAATGGAAAATATGTCTAAGATAATTGACATACCTATATAAATTTGCTACAATTATGTCAGATATAGTTGACATAATTGATAAATTGCGACTTACAGCAACACATTAGCTTGTCTTTCAGAAGGAGGCCCATTATGAATCATGTCAGGGAATTTAGAAAGAATTTAGGGCTTTCGCAATTAGAACTTGCAAAGTCTATTGGTGTTTCCCGACAGACCATTAACATGATTGAGAATAACAAGTATAACCCAACACTTGAGCTCTGTCTTAATCTAGCTAAAGCACTAGATACTGATCTTAACAGTCTCTTTTGGGATGGAAATTGCGAATAGAAATATAAGATAGAAAGAGGTAAATTATGGTTAAAGAAACTTTCACTGATAAACTAATCAAACGTTTTTACGGTATTACTGGACCTTTAGATGAACAAAAGCGCCAACAGGTTGATCGAATGGGTAACATGGCTTTCGTTGTTCTCTTCTATATTTTAATTTTTGGTAATTGTATTGCCTTTCTTCTAAGCTCTAAGTATCCCGAACTTGTGGCTCGTATTTATCCTATCCTCCTCTTGATTATCATTCTGTTAGTTAGCAGCATCCTTACTTATAAGTTTAAGATGAGTGCTGTTAACGCTATTGACGAGGAAGAACTGACTGAGAAAGAGAAAAAACAACTTAAGCACGTGGGGCTTAAGTCAGGTTTATTCTTTGGCGTTTTTATGTTCTTAGGCATGCCCCTGATTCAATTACTAGTTAATCATAAAGACTATTTGACAGAATTATTCTCAGTCCGAAATATCCTGTCAGGCATTTTTGAGGCTATCCTTTTTGGGGCTATCATGCAAGGCTTTGTAAATGCTCGTATCAAACAAGCCAAATCTCAAGCTGATAAAGATGACCAATAAACTCAAAAAGACAAAGAAAAAAATCCAGGTTTCCCAGCCTGGATTTTTTGCTTGAAAGAAGACTTCTTAGACTTGTATACGCGAAGCCTAAATGTGTCCAGAAAATCGTATCTTAACACATACACTATAACTAACTTCAAAAAACACCATATCCCCATATGACATTTCCTTAAATATTGTAACATGTCAGTGGGAAATGACAAGTCGCCCTCTCTCTCTTAAACCCTAAAATCCTAATCATAGCCTTTGTTAAGCCATTTTACGCAATCGATTGCGTAATTTTGAAAGCGCAAACTTAATGTTTTTCTGAAAGTCCTTACAAATTTTTTGAGACTATGAAAAAAGATAGTGATAAAGCTATCAACTATCTTTCATGAAAATATAATCTATTTTTAGTCTAAATCAAGGTCTTTTAGTTTGACCGAAACGATTTTCGAGACACCTGATTCCTGCATGGTTACCCCATAAATAGAGTCTGCTGCAGACATCGTTCCCTTACGGTGGGTAACCACTATAAACTGACTAGACTTGTCAAAACGATTAAGGTAGTCACCGAAGCGTTTAACATTGGCTTCATCCAAAGCTGCTTCTACTTCGTCAAGGATAACAAATGGAATAGTCTTAACACGAATGATGGCAAAGAGAAGGGCAAGAGCTGACAAGGCCTTCTCACCACCAGACATAAGGTTTAGCGATTGAATTTTCTTACCTGGTGGCTGCACAGAAATTTCTACTCCAGCCTCTAGGAGATTGTCTGAGGTCAAAATCAAGTCTGCTGAACCTCCACCAAACATCTGGGTAAAGGTCTGTTTAAAGCTTTCTCGGATAGCCTCAAAGGTTGCTTTAAAGCGTGATTTCACTTCATCATCCATGTCATTTATGGTATTCAGAAGGAGGCTCTTAGCTTCGAGCAAATCATCCTTTTGTCCGTTCAAGAAATCAAGACGTTGCTTAACCTCTTCAAATTGGGCAATAGCATCTACATTGACCGGACCTAAAGCTTTGATTGAACGCTCAAGACCTTGCAGGTTCTGGCGTGTTTGTTCGACATTGTCAAGAGGGCTAGCCTGACCTTTGGCGACTTCAAGTGTCATCTGGTAATCTTCAGCCAACTGAGTCGCAAACTTACGAAGCGATTGACTAATCTGACTTTCACGTTCTTCCAAACGAGTCTGCTGACGAATCAAGTCCTCGTTACGATTGCCAGCTTTAGCCAAGCGCTCCTCCAAGTCTTCCAACTGACCTTCGTAATCTTGCACCTGAATCTTGGCACGGACAAGAGCTTGTTCCAAATCGTCTTTACGTTGAACAGCCTCTTTATGCTGCGCTTGCAGATGGGGAAGGCGGTCAGTTTGGTCTTCATCAACCTGGTTGTTAAGGAGCGCCTTAAGACTATCCGATTCTTTCATTAACTCAGATAAGTCAGCTTGAAGACGATTGCTTTCTGTCTTCGCAAAACGCAATTCTGCCTGCAAGTCACGTTCCTTCAACTGAAGTTCAGATTGCTTGTCTAGGAGAACCTGTTTTTGTTGACCAAGAGCATCTTTGTCTTCCTTAATTGCCTCAATACGGTCGTTAATGGCCTCACGCTTGGATGCAATTTGTGCTAACTCAGCTTTAAGTTGCTCAGCCTTATCTTGAAGATTTGCACCTTCAGTTCCCTGAGAATCCTGTTTGAAACTATCCACTAGGGTTTGATTTTTCTCCACCTCTGCCAAGGCTTGTTGGTGTTCTAGGTCTAGTTTTTGCTCCTGAAGACGAGCATTTTCACCATCTACCTTAAGGTCTTCTAGCTCTTTCTGTAGAGCCTTACGTTTAACCTTAAGGGCTTCAACTTTGGCTTCACTATCACTTAATTGAGCCTTAATCTGGTTAATTTCAGCAGTCAATGCATCTAGTTCAGGCTTGATAAAGAGACTATTATTTTGTTTGTTGGTACCACCAGCAAAGGCACCACCTGGACGAATCTCAGAGCCATCAAGAGTAACCATACGCACTTGGAAACGAACCGCTCGAGCCGCCTTATTGGCATTGTCAATGGTATCAAAGATTGCCGTAACCCCAAGGAGGTTTTGGAAAATATTAGATAAGCGGTCCTCATAGGTAACCAAATCGGAAGCCATACCTATAAAACCTGGTGCATTGGCAAGACTTTGAGCAAATTGTTCATTAAGTTGACGTGGCTTAATAGTGGTCAAAGGCAAGAAGGTCGCACGTCCCTGACGATTTCGTTTCAAGTAGTCAATCGAACGCTTAGCAGCCGCTTCGTCCTCCACAATAATATTTTGCCCACTAGCTCCCATAGCAATTTCAAGAGCCGTCTGATAACGCGTGTCAAAGGTTAAGTGTTCACTGACTGCACCAATAATTCCCTGAATGAATTGGGCATTTTGAAGGACAGCCTTCACCCCTGCATAGAAATTAGAATGATTTTTCTGAATAGATTCTAGACTTTGACGACGAGCATCTTTACTTTTAAGATAATCCATGAGGTCAAACATCTGCTTTTGAGCCTCTTGGTAGTCCTTATCAAGAGCTTGATAAGTCTGAGCCTTTTCTTTGTAGCTAGCTAGGAGGTTTTGAAGACTCTCTTGGGCTGCTTGATAAGCTTTTTGGGCTTCGCTGGCCACTTCCTGAGCGGAGAGCAAATCAACTTGAGCTTGTTTATATTCTTCAGCTTGTGCCTCAAGCGCTTGAGTCTGACTGTCCATGTCGTGAGTGACCTGAGTCAAACTGTTGGAAACCTTGGCTTCCTCCTGCATCAGACCAACATAATCCTCACGTAAACGTTCAATAAGTGTATCTGGATCATCAGAAAATTGCTCTAGTTCTTTTTGAATAGCAATCAACTCTTTGGCAAGGCTATCCAACTCAGCATTCAATTCAACTTGGCCTTGATTAACCTTATCAAGGGATTCTCTTACCTCTGCTTTCAAATGCTCTAGCTCACTGAGACGAGCTTCAGTTTCTTCTTTTTTCTCTGAACGCTGCTGACTCTCCATGGTATAAAGATCAATTTGACGCTCAAAGTCACTAATAAGTCGTGTGACATCCACTAAGGTTTGTTGGTCAGAAGAAATTTGTTCTGAAATTTGGTGACGTTTTTGCTTGAGTTCTTGGTTCTCCGTCTCTAAACGATGACGTTCTTCATAGTAGCTGGTTAATTTGTCCTTGACCTCTGCCAAATCTTCTTGCGTTTGGGTCAAGTCAGATTTGCCAACTTCAATATCGTGGACCAAAAGATTAAGCTGAGTCTGTCTACGTTCCTCATCTAATTCCAAGTAACGTTTAGCAGTCGCTGCTTGCTTTTCAAGGGGTTTAACCTGACCATCTAGCTCGTAGATGATATCTTCCAAACGATCAAGATTATCCTGAGTTTGATTAAGCTTGCTTTCCGTTTCTTTCTTACGTGTTTTATATTTGAGAACACCTGCGGCTTCTTCGAAAATAGCACGGCGCTCTTCAGGCTTGGCATTAAAAATAGCCTCAACACGACCTTGAGAAATAATGGAAAAAGAATCACGGCCGAGACCTGTATCCATGAAGAGGTCATGAATATCACGTAGACGAACCTTGCGACCATCAATCAAGTAATCATTGTCACCGTTTCGATAAATGTGACGCTCCACACGAATGGTTTCACCAGCACCCGCGATAAAGCCATCACTGTTATCAAGTGTGACCGCTACTTCCGCATAGTTGAGAGCCTTACGAACCTCTGTCCCTGCAAAAATAACGTCAGGCATCTTGCCTCCACGCAAACTCTTGGCAGATGATTCACCCAATGCCCAGCGTAGACTTTCTGTAATATTTGATTTTCCCGATCCATTTGGACCTACAACGGCTGTTACTCCCTTGTCAAAGACGACTTGCATCTTGTCCGCAAAGGATTTAAAGCCCTGCATTTCAATTGATTTCAAATACATGCTTAATTTCCTAGTTGTTCAAGGGCAGCCTTAGCCGCTGCCTGTTCAGCTAATTTCTTAGATTTTCCAAGACCTGTGCTGAGCTCCTTACCATCAACAGCTACCTGCATAGTAAATTCTTTGGCATGAGCTGGTCCAGACTCGTCGATAACGGTATAAGTAATATCAACCGTACCATTGACCTGAAGACGCTCTTGCAAGGCTGTCTTATAGTCTGTTACGCGGTCAAAGTTCCCCTTTTCAACCTGAGGAATCATGACCTGATTCAAGAATTTCTCAACTGCAGGCAAACCTTGATCCAGATAAAGGGCACCGAGGAAGGCCTCCCAGAGGTCACCAAGGATAGTGGCACGTTCACGTCCACCAGATTTTTCTTCCCCTTTACCAAGACGGATATACTGCTCGAAACCGCAAGCCTTTGTAAAACCTGCCAAACTCTCTTCACGAACAATAGTACTGCGCATCTTAGACATTTCCCCCTCTGGCTTGTTAGGGTAGCGTTTGTAAAGATAAACAGAAATGACTAATTGCAGAGCCGCGTCTCCTAAAAATTCCAAACGTTCATTATGTGAAATGTTTAGGAGGCGGTGCTCATTGGCATATGAGGTATGGGTAAATGCTGTTTCTAAGAGGTCTTTTTGGCTAAAAACAATACCAAAATCCTGCTCAAGTTTTTGTTCAAGTTGATTCATGAAACTTCCTTTCTTTTTATGCACACTAACTATAATTATATCAAAAAAAGCCAATTTTCATGATAGAAAACTGCTTTTAGACCCTATATCAGCTTATTTTGTGAGATTTAATCTATTCAACTAAAAAAAGCTGAGCAAGCTGCTCAACTTCATTTTCTTAATAATCTGGACGAACGACACCTGTAACTGTCTCACGTGTTGCCTCGACATCTTCTTCAAGGACAACCTTGATGATACGTTTGGCTTCTTCTGAAGTACATGCAACCAATGGTAAACGAAGTGGTCCAACTTCGAAACCAAGATGGTTAAGAACAGCCTTAACAGGTGCAGGGCTTGGTACTGAGAAGAGAGCGTTAACTTTAGGAATGAATTTACGTTGGATAGCTGCTGCTGTCTTGAGGTCACTATTTTCAATAGCTTCAAGCATGGCATGCATCTCATCTCCATTTGTATGAGAGGCTACTGAGATGACACCGTTAGCACCAAGGTTCATAGCGTGGAAGGCATCCCCATCTTCACCGGTATAAACCAAGAAATCTTCAGGTTTATGTTCAATAAGGTAGGCCATATTTGCAAGGCTGGTACATTCTTTAACACCGATGATATTTGGATGTTCAGCCAAACGAAGCATGGTATCAGGAGCCATTTCAACAACCACACGACCAGGGATGTTGTAAATGATGATTGGCAAATCAGAAGCATCCGCAATGGCTTTGAAGTGTTGGTACATACCTTCTTGTGATGGCTTGTTGTAGTAAGGTACGATAGCAAGACCAGCTGCGAAACCACCAAATTTGGCAACTTCTTTAGCAAACTCGATAGAGTCGCGTGTATCGTTGGTACCGACACCAGCAATCAATGGCACACGTCCATTAACAATTTTCTGAACAGCCGCAAAGAGTTCCAACTCCTCATCGTGAGTAAGTGTTGGACTTTCAGCCGTTGTTCCCGCCAAAAGAAGAGCTTCTGTATGGTGAGCCAAAAGATGCTCAATCAATTCTGGAAGGGCATCATAATTGATTGAGCCATCTTCGTGGAAAGGTGTAATAAGGGCTGTGATCAGTTTGACATCTCTTAATTGATCAATTGACATAATATTCTCCTTCAACCGTTTTCTAATCCTTTCCATTTTACCATAATTTTGACAAGTCAGACAGATAAGTTGACAATTTTCTGAAAACGTGAGGACTGATTGTTTCCATTTGATGGCTAATAGACAAAAAAAACAGAGAGAAGTCTCTCTGCTTTATAGGATTCAGCTTGATTTTAGTATTTTAATACAACACTGATTCCTTACTGATTTCTATTTCGCTCCCTATTTCAATTCAAATTTCAATTCTGAGGTTGGGCGAACCAAACCACGTTCGTGGAGTGTTTCTGCGATTTGGACTGAGTTCCAAGCGGCACCTTTAAGGAGGTTATCTGAAACAACCCACATGTGGATACCCTTTTCAGCATCCAAGTCTTTACGGATACGTCCGACGAATGTATCACGTGAACCTACAGCATTAACGGCTTGTGGGTAGACTTGGTTAGCAACGTCGTCTTCAAGGACTGCACCTGGGAATTCTGCAATAGCAGCTTTCACTTCGTCAATTGGTGCCACTTCTTTTGTTTCAATATAGACTGACTCTGAGTGAGCTGACAAGACTGGAATACGCACACATGTTGCTGATACAGCAATGCTATCGTCTTCCATGATTTTCTTAGTTTCGTTTGTCATCTTCATTTCTTCGTAAGTGTAGTCATTTTCAGTGAAGACATCGATTTGAGCCAAGGCATTGAAGGCGATTGGGTAGTGTTTCTTATCACCACCACATGGCAAGATTTCAGCTTTAACATCACGTGGGTTAACGCCGTCATTCAAAACTTCTTTCAACTCACGTTGTGTTTCAAGGATTGCTCCCATACCAGCACCTGATACGGCTTGGTAAGTTGACACGATGATACGGTCCAAGCCCCATTTTTGACGAACTGGCTCAAGGGCAACCATCATTTGAATCGTTGAGCAGTTAGGGCAAGCGATAATACCGTTGTGAGCATCAAGTGCATGTGCATTGACCTCAGGTACAACCAATGGTACATCTGGGTTTTGACGGAAGTAAGATGTATTATCAACGACTACTGCACCAGCTTTAACAGCGTATGGTGCATATTTAGCAGAGGTAGATCCACCAGCTGAGAAAAGTGCAATATCTACACCTTCAAATGCGTCTTCAGTCGTTTCTTCGATAGTCACATCTTGTCCTTTAAATTGCAAGACTTTCCCTGCAGAACGTGCAGACGCAAGGTAGCGAATTTTATCGATTGGAAGTGTTGATTCTTCCAACATTTTGATCATTTGAGCACCGACGGCACCTGTAGCACCGACAACAGCAACTGTGTATCCCATAGTAAAACCTCTTTCGGAATTTTCTATCAATTTAGTTTAGTGAATCTATTATACTACGTTTAAGCCCAGTTGAAAAGGGTTAAAACGCCAAGAATAAAGAAAAAATCCCCTACCAAATGGTAAGGGATAGGAGGCATCTTTCGATGAGAGTAGCAGGTTCACACAACTACTCAAGGTCCGCTCCTGCGTTACAATCTAATGTAGACCTCCTCAGCGCAAAAGGCTCTAAAGAGCCAATCGACTCATCGCATGTTTCTATTCTAGCATATTGAACGACAGAGTCAAGCTCTTGATTTCTATAAATACTTACTTCCCTCACGAATGCTAAGAGATGACATTTGACTAGCATGTTGATCAATAAAAGCCCGAACCCAATCAGGATTTACCTTTGAGTAATTGCGCAAACTCCAACCGATAGCCTTGTTAATGAAAAACTCAGTCTGTCCAAAGTTATTACAAATAACCTCAGCTAAGAGATCTGTATCTGTCAATTCTTTACGCATAAGCTGGTGGTCAATGGCAATACGTCTCAACCAAAAATCCTCATCCAGACTCCATTGGCGCATGATATCCTTGGTTTCTGGATAGTGAAAAGTAATCTCCCCGATAATACGGTCTAATTGATCTATGCTGTCCCACCAGGACTTGGTCTGAGCTAACTGTTTCAGCTTTGGAAAAACTTCTGGTCTAAGCTCCTTCTTCTTTTTGTCCAGATAATCCATAGCAATATATTGAAACTCACGGTAGGGTTGCTGCCAACACTCTTCCACAAAATTCCAATCAATTGGATCCTTAATGAAAGGCTTAAAAAACTCTCTTTCAATCTTTCTGAGAATTGTTTTTTGAACGCCAAGAAACCTGAATTTATTTTTCATATAGGCTTCCATGTGTGGTACTTTAGCTGGATCAGCTTGATCTTCTAACAGTTTTAAAAGGATTTTTGCATCCATATGAGTTCTCCTATATTACATCAAAGGTCCTATCAAAGAAAAGAGATAACCACTCAAACGATGAACTAGAGGCATTTTAGACAAACTCTCCAAAGTAACTTCCTCTGAAAGAGCTTGCGTTTTCTCAAAATCTTGTTCAATTTTGATCACTTCCAAATTTTTATAGAGATAAATCCCATTTTCAAAATTTTGATAAAGACTACGGTAGTCTGTATTAATAGTACCTACAACAGCTTGGTTGGCATCAGAAACATAAACTTTAGCATGGACAAAACCTGGCGTATAGCGGAAAATGCGGACACCAGCATCCAACAAGACTTTAAAGTAAGTCGTAGCAATATCAAAGGCATACTGTTTATCAGGAATCCCTGGCATAATGATACGTACATCCACACCTCGTCTGGCCGCAAAGGTCATGGCCCGAACCAATTCGTCATCCAAAATCAGATAAGGAGTCATAATATAAACATAATTAGTGGATGTATTTAAAAGATGTAGGTAAACATTCTCTGCGACTTTGTGATAAGTCAATGGCGAATTACCATAAGGAAGAACAAAGCCTTGACTCTCTCTTTTTTGAGGCTTTTCTTGTAGATATCGCTCCATATCAGCTGGATCATCAACTCCAGTCACTGACCACATGGTCAAAAAGAGAGCCTTGAGAGTTTGTACTGCTGAGCCGTCTAATCGAATCGCAGTATCCTTCCAATGACCAAAACGCTCTCGTTTATTGACATACTCATCAGCAATATTAACGCCACCGGTATAACCAACTTGACCATCAATCACTGTTATTTTCCGGTGGTCTCGATAGTTGTAATAGGTCGATAAAACTGGCTTAATTGGTGAGAAGGTCTGAGCTTTAATACCAACCTTGTGTAACCTCTCGATATAATCGTAGGATAAGGTGGTCATCTCATTCATCCCATCAAACATAACACGAACGTCCAGTCCTGCCTTAGCCTTCTCCTCCAAGATGGCTAATATCTCTCCCCACATGATGCCTTCATCAATGATGAAATACTCCATGAAGATATAACGCTCTGCCTTTTTCAAATCCTTTAACAAGGACGGAAGCATGTCATCTCCAAGTGGGAAATAAGTCACCTTAGTATCTCTATAAATTGGAAAATGAGCAGGACTATGCTCCAGAAAATAAGCCAGTCTTTGCAGTTGCCTATCGCTATGAGACAGATAGTCCTCAACCTCTGGCTCGGTAGCCAAATAGTCTGAAGCCTGAACTGTTGCTTCCACAAGACGCTTTTTCAAACGTCTGACACCAAAATCAGCGAGCGAAAAATAGAGCAAGGCGGTCCCAAAAATGGGAAAGAGGGCAATGATTATCAACCAAGAAAGTTTGGAACGGGAGTCCATGGAACGATTGAGCAAATAAAAGAAGGTAAAAACACTCAATAAGTGTTCCCATAAGATAATGGATGGGAAATGCTCTTGTAGGCTAATATATGAAAAGACAAGAAAGGCCAATTCTAGTAAGAAAAACAGGAAAATAGGTACCTTACGATTAAGTAGAATTTTAGCCCATTTAGACGGCTTCTGAGGCAATAGCCGGGCACTTATTTCTTGGGACATATAGGCTCCTTTAGTACAAAGAAATTAGCTCACAGTTCAGAGCTTTTTCTACGATTTTTCAATTATTAGTATCATTCTGGCGTGGGCAAATGACACAATCAATTTGTCGACTTTGACTAGACATTTCTAGCCTCCTACCGTATTTTCCTGACAGGACCATCTAAGGTCTTTTGCATCCAGACAATATCATGCCATTGCTCAAACTTGTAGCCCACTTTTGGAAAATGAGCAACTTGGACATAACCACGTTTTTCATGCATAGCAATGCTAGCCTCGTTCGGAACAGCAATACAGGCTAAGAATCGCAAAAAGCCCCGTTGTTCAAGTTCCTCTTCAAGAGCATCATAGAGCTGACTTCCCAGACCTCGACCACGGGCATCTTCATGCAAATAGATGGACAATTCAGTTGTCCAATTATAAGCTGTCCGGGCATAGTAGGTTGAAGCATAGGCATATCCGAGAACTTGTCCATCCTCTTCAGCGACCAGATAAGGGTAAGTTTCAAGGGTTTTATTGATACGATTCTCAAATTCTTGAACACTGGGAACTTCATATTCAAAGGTAATGGCCGTCTTCTCAACATAGGGTGCATAGATGACCTGAATAGCTTGTGCATCAGCCAAGTTGGCTGGACGAATGGTTAACATCATTTTCTCCTTCGACTTCATTATCTTTATTTTATACTATAAAAAAAGAGGGCTCAACCCTCTTCTTACAAAAATTGACATTACATCAATGGCGCCACTAGTTTGGTCAATAAGCCTAAGGCCTTTTGATGGAATGGAAGTTTTTCAACGTCAGTCGTGCTGACTCGGTGACACTGGTCTTTTGTCGCTTGGAAATCTTCCTCAATAGCAAGAACCGAAGAAGTCCTATAGAGATAGGTCGCACACTCAAAATGATGATATAGACTTCGGTAATCTAAATTAATCGTTCCTACAACAGCCCGACTATTATCACTTACAAAGATCTTGGCATGAATAAATCCAGGTGTGTACTCATAGATTTTAACGCCAGAGGCTAGCAGTGTTGGGTAGTAGGTCTTAGCTAGGTAGTAAGCTGATTTTTTATCAGGAATACCAGGCATGATGATACTAACGTCTACCCCACGCTCAGCCGCAAACTTGAGAGCATGGAGTAGTTCACCATCCAAAATAAGATAAGGTGTCATGATATGAACAAAATCACGCGCATGGTTAAGGATGTCAATATAGACATTCTCACCAACTTTATCCTTGTCCAATGGAATATCCCCATAAGGAACAACAAAGCCAGGGGTATCAAACGCCTTATGTTCAACCATATACGGCGTAACATCTAAAGTTTCGTTAGAATAGGTCCACATCTGAAGAAAGAGAACTAAAAAAGTATCAACCGCTGGGCCCTCCAGCATCAAGGCAGTATCTTTCCAATGACCGAAACGCTCAATCTTGTTGATATACTCGTCAGCTAAATTAACCCCGCCTGTGAAAGCAACCTTACCATCAATCAGCAAGATTTTCCTATGGTCACGGTAATTGTAATAGGTTGACAGGAAAGGGGTTACCGATGCAAAAACTCGAGATTGAATGCCAATTTTTTCCAATCGTTTCTTATAGTCAAAACTCAAAGTTGAAAATTCATTCATACCGTCATACAGGACTCGAACTTCCACCCCTTCTTGAACCTTTTGTTTCAAGATTGCTAGGATTTCACCCCACATTTCACCTTCACCAATGATGAAATATTCCAAGAAAATGTACTTCTCTGCTTTAAGGAGCTGTTTCTTCATTTCCTCAAACTTGGCTTCACCACTTGGGAAATAGGTCGTCTTCGTGTCACGATAAACTGGAAAGGAACCGTTCACATTTTCAAGATATTGGACCAAGTTATAGTTGCTGGTGTGACGCTGTTTAAGCTCTTCGAGGGCCTGATTATCTTGTTTCAGAATACCAGAACTGCGGTCAATATTGCTCTGAATAGCACGCTTCATCCCTGTGTAACCTATATCAAGTTTCGTATAAGCCAAGAGCAAGGTTCCGATAATAGGGAAAGGCAAGACTATCAGGAGCCATGTATTTACAGCCGTCGACTCCATATCACTTTGAAAGAGATAAATAATGGCCAGAATACGAAGGACTACTTCTGTAACTTGCAGGTATATCCTATATTGATGCAACCAGAGGTAAGACATGGCCACAACAACAAGCTGCAGTAAGATGATTAAGAAGATAATCGTAGCACGACTAAAGATTCCACGAAGAAAGCCACGACGACTCTTATCATAAAGACGTTCAATTTTAGCTTCGTTTTTGATAGCATGACTCCTTTCCCTTTTTAATTAATCTTATTATAACCAAATTTGTAAAATTAAGCAAGACAGAAAAAGCCATCTATGTTAGGCTCAGATAAACACCACATTTATCTGAAAAGAACTAACATATAGGACGAAATGGATTACCGAAACAAATGGATTTTACGAATGTTTCTCAAAATTATGAGGCTGGGACAAAAGTCCTAGCCTCTCAATTTGTCTTTGGATTGTCGAGA